>JACPFC010000119.1 GCA_016183175.1 Deltaproteobacteria bacterium | reverse complement strand
CGGAGGTCAATCGTTCTGATTTTCAGGTTTTTCTCACACAGGGAGTGGAGATCACGGCGTCCCTCTTCGATCAAAGAATCGATTTCCGGGACACACCGACGTGTATAAACACCCGGCAATGGCGACGGCCCATCGTCTTTTTGAAGAAGAGTGACGTCGGCATCTCTACTTTCTTCCCAGAGTTTTTCGATGATTGCCGGCTGGATAAACGGCATGTCAACGGCAATGACGAAAATCCTGTCCGCATCGATGGCGCGCCAGACGCTCTTAAGGGCGGCCAGCGGTCCTTCGAGCGGCATCTCATCCTCGATCACGGGAAGGCCGAGCGTCCTGAGTTTTGTTCGCGGCCCCGACAGCATGACATCAAAGCTGGAGGCTTTAAGCGCATCGATGGAGATTTGAATCAGCGGCTTTCCCTGAAAGGGCGCCCAGACCTTGTCGCTCCCGAAGCGTTTGCTTTGCCCACCGGCCAAGATGACGGCAATCTTAAATCCCCCTTTTTCCCCCTTTTTCAAAGGGGGAGAATTTGTAACCCCCCCCTTCCCCGACAGGGGCCCCTTTCGGGGTGTAAAAGGGGGGTTGGGGGGGATTTGAACTTCCGCACAATGACATTTGACCCACTCGCTGTCTGCATTCATATAATGTTCTTTCTTCCATATCGGCGCCCTTTGCTTCAGCTCGTCAATGGCATATTGGCAGGCCGCAAACGCCTCGGCGCGGTGGGGCGACTGGACGCCGATCCAGACGGCGACATCGCCGATTTTCAAAGGGCCGATGCGATGAACGATTCTCGCTTCTTTTACGCCGAATTTTTCCACCGCCTCGGAGCCGATGGTCTTGAAAACCTTCTCCGCCATCGGGGCATAGGCCTCGTAGGTCAGGCCCGTTACTTTTTTGCCCTCGTGATGATTCCGCACCTTGCCGACAAAGGTGACGACGCCTCCGCAGGAAGGGTCGTTCAAATCTCGTTCCAATTCGTCAGTTGGAATGGGCTTGTCTGTGATTTGGTTTTTGTTTCTCATTTGTGACATACGCACCTACGCACTTACGCACTTACGCACTCACGCACTGTTTTTTTACCCTCCCGCCACGGGGGGGATAAAAACCACCTCGTCTCCCTCGTGAAGCAATGCCTCCTTTGACGCGTATTCTTCATTTACGGCCACGCGCAAAAACGATTGCATCTTTTCCCGTTCAGATTCCTCCGGGAATAATCGCGTGAAAATATCGGCCACCTGCGGCAGACGTTGAAACTCAAGGACATCGGATTCTTTTCCGAATCTGTCCTTCAACTGGGCAAAATAGCGGATGGTAATTTTCATCGCTTGTCCTTTATGGCAGATAGAAGACTTCAACCTCGTCTCCTTCTTTCATCTCCGTCGCATCCGCCGGCACGCAAATCAGAATATCCGCCTCTGCCATCGCCCCAAGCAGGTGAGAGCCCTGGCCTTTCAGCGGCTCCGCAAGACTCTCACCGTTTTTTTCGACTGTCTTTCCCTTCAAGAAATGGGTCCTTGCATCCTTCTTGAGGAACTTGCGGGATAATTTCAGTTGGCCCCGTTTGAGTTCGGGGCGCGGGTCGCCCATGAGCGTCAACAGGGCGGGACGGATGTAAAGATAGAAGCAGACGAAAACGGCATACGGGTTTCCCGGAAGGCCAAAGACAAGTTTCTCGCCGAGAGTTCCGACAAAAAGAGGTTTGCCCGGCTTTTGCGCCACCTTCCAGAAAAGTTGGATGACCCCCAGCTCATTGAGAACCGTTCGGGTGTGGTCATAATCGCCGACCGAAACGCCGCCGGTGACGATGATGATGTCGGAATCTTCCAAGGCCGCAACCAATCGGCCGTGAATGAGTGTTGGGTCGTCTTCAATGACGGCGTTTCGATTGGGGGAAATGCCGATTTCGGCAAGGGCGGCTTTCAGCATGACGGAGTTGGACTCCAGAATTTTTCCGGGCTTCAATGCCTCAATGGAAGAAACAAGCTCATGGCCCGTGGCAATAATCGACACGCGCGGTCTTGGTTTTACCGCCACGTTGTGGATGCCGAGGGAGGCGAAGAGTCCGGCCACTCCCGGCGTTATTTTTGTGCCGGCCGGCGTCGCTTTGTCTCCGGTTTTAAAATCCTCCCCTTTTTTCCGGATATTTTCTCCCGGCTCCACCGCTCGCACGATTTGAATGGTGCCGGCATTTTCCGCCGTCTCCTCTTTTTTAATCACCGCGTTGGCGTGAAGAGGGATCGGGGCGCCGGTCATGATGCGAATCGCGGCTTGCGGTGAATGGAGATCGATCGGGGGATCGCCCGCCTTTGTTTCACCCGCAAGAGTCAGCGTGAGAGGCTTATCTGGTGATGCATTGATGGTGTCGGCCGACCGGAGGGCAAACCCGTCCATGGCCGAGTTGTCGAAAAGTGGAACTGAAATGGGAGCCAAAATCGGTTCGGCGGTGACCCGTCCGAGCGCTTCGGACAGCGGGATCGTCTGGCCGTCCGTGGCGGGGAGTTGTCGGAGCCGTTCCCCCAGCAATTTTTTGGCTTCTTCGAACGAAATCATAAAAATCCCCAAAAGATTTTGGCCGCCACGGAGAGGATCAGAATGGCGGTGATACGCTGGAGATGAACGGGCGCCAATTTTCCGAGACTCAAACGGGTGCCGATTTGTCCTCCGAGAAAGACGGCAATGACAAGAGGAACCATCAAGCCCGCGGGCTCAATAAATTGAGCCCCTACATTCTTGCTGAACTGGCCGATCAATCCCGCCAGTGAATTAACAAAGATGAAAAAACAGGACATGGCGGCAATCTGCCGGGCGTCGCCCCATCGGAGAAAATAGAGAATTGGCGCCAGAAAAATACCGCCGCCGAGTCCGGTCAGGCCGGAGAGGAAGCCGAGAGCGGCGCCGAGGGGAAGGGTAATGGTTCGATGGTGCGATAGTGCGACAGTGCGATAGTTGGGATCAGAACCATCGAACGATCGAACTGTCGAACGATCGAACCGTTTTACAAAAAGAAGCCGCAACCCCGCGCACATAAGCGAAATGCCGAGAAGGATGAGAAAAAGAGTCTTGCCGACGGGAAGCATTCCCCCGACATACGCCATAGGCACCGACGCCGCGGCAAAAGGGATGACGGCCTTAAAAGACAACTGGCGGTTCTTTATATAATGACAAAGCCCCCCCGATACGACCACGAGATTGCAAATCAGCGCGATCCTCGGGATCTGTTCAAAGGGAAAGGCAAAAAGCACCAACAGGGCCAGATAGGTTGACCCGCCGCCGAAACCGACACTGGAATAGATCAGTGCGGTCAGAAAAAAAAGCGGAATCATGAGGTAAATCGTGCTTTCCATATAAAGTTCTTACGTTTTTAACGTACGCACGTAAGCACATACGCACTTACGCACATTCAATGTCCTCCTCCCCCCATCATCTTGTAGCTGTGCAAAACGGCGGGGAAAATTGCGTCGAGCGATTCTAAAGTGCCGCGGGATGAACCGGGGAGATTGATGATCAGCGTGGGGCCTTTCAGGCCGACAAGGCCGCGTGAGAGCATGGCGTAGGGGGTTCTTTTCTGTCCAAACTGCCGCATGGCTTCAGCCACACCGGTGACTTCCCGGTCAATCACTTCGCGCGTTGCCTCCACCGTCAGGTCCCGTGGACCCAGGCCGGTGCCGCCGGTGGTGACAATGAGGCGAAATCCTTTTTCCGAGAGCGCGAGCAGTTCTTTTTTGATCTGCTCCTTTTCATCCGGCAGAACGACATATTCGATATTCTCGATTCCCAGCGACGCAAGCCTCTCGCGGATGATTTTGCCCGATTTGTCCTCCCGAACCCCTTTGGCGGTGCCGTCCGAGGTGACAATGACGGCGGCCCGCAGATCTTTGGGGATCTTTTCTTTGAAATCCGATTTGCCGCCGCTTTTTTCAGTCAGCCGCGTCATGATGATTTCCATCTCTTTGTCGATCGGTTTGCACATGTCGTAGATCGTGAGCGCCGCAATGGCGGCGGCGGTGAGCGCCTCCATTTCAACGCCGGTTTTCCAGATGGTCTTCACCAGCGCTTTAACGCGAATGCCATTTTCCAAAAATTCAAAATCGACCTTCACGCCGTCCAACGGCAGGGGATGGCAGTAGGGGATCAGCTCCGGTGTTTTTTTGGCGGCCAGAACGCCGGCGGTTCGCGCCAATTCAAGCACATCGCCTTTGGGCGTCGTCTTCTCCTTTACCCGCTTGAGTGTTTCAGGGTTCATGGAGATAACGCTCTCGGCGACGGCGATTCTCAAGGTTTCGATTTTGTCATCGGTAAAAAACATTTTATCCTCCCAGCATTCTGATTTTCGGCAATTCCCTGTATTGTGTTTTCCCCAGATATTCCTCATGCCCCTTGGGTTTCTTCCAGACCCCTTTTCGGATGAGATCGGCAATTTCATCATCGGCGGCTCCGCTCCGGAGCGGTGTGCGAAGGTCAATTTCGAGGGGGGAAAAAAGGCAGAGACGAAGCCCTCCCGTGGAAGTCAGGCGCAGACGGGTGCATGTGCCGCAAAACGGTTCGCTCATGGAGGCGATGAATCCGATCCGTCCGGGGCCGTCTTTTACCTGATAGGTTTCGGCGACGTTCTCGTCACGCGGCAGAGGGACAAGATCCATTTCATCAAACACCCAACTTTTGATGCCCTTGAAAGGGGCGACCAGTTCCGGCTTATAACCGGTGCCGCAAAGGGGCATGAATTCCAGAAAGCGCACTTCGAGGGGGTAATTTTGCGCGAGGCGGCAAAAATGGACGACCTCATCGCGGGTCAAATCGCTCAAGGCCACCGCATTGATTTTGACTGCAAGTCCCGCTTCGAGCGCGCGCGTCACGCCCGAGAGCACCTCCGGAAGTTCGTCTCTTAACGTAATCCGCGCAAAACGCTCGCGGTTGAGGCTGTCGAGGCTGACATTGACGGTGTTGAGGCCCGCCTCTTTGAGGGGAAATGCCAGATCAGCCAGAAAAGAGCCGTTAGTCGTCAGGCCGAGCTCGCGGAGTCCATCAAACCGCGAGAGAGAAGAAACCAGATAAACAATTCTTTTTCTCAAAAGAGGTTCGCCTCCCGTAAGACGGATTTTGTTGACGCCGAGCGAGACAAAAATGCGGGCGAGCCGTTCTATTTCCTCGAGGGTTAAAACTTCGGCGCGCGGAAGAAGCTTGATTCCCTCGGGAGGCATGCAATAGACGCAACGAAAATTGCACCGATCGGTGAGGGAAATACGAAGATAGGTCAGATTACGGGCGTATGAGTCATGAAGAACAGTCATCTCATTCCCCTTTCCAATTCATCTCCGCCTCAGGCGGAGAATCGGGAGGCCGGCCCGTTTCCGGGCCGGCCCGTCGGCCGGCATTTCATCAGTTGACCAAGGAGGATCGCCTGTTAGAGACGCCGGCTCGAGGAATTACAAAAGCAATGTAAAATAAACCCGGTTTTGCCACCATGCGGGGAGTCATAAACAAACCTGATCTTCATCATGTTCGTTTCAGGACAATTTCCCCGTCCTTTTCAAAAATTTCGTAGACTTTTACTTTTTCGCCCGCCTCTGCCCCGTTTCCCGTGGCCAGATCGAATTGATGTCCATGGTAGGGGCAGATGACCTTGCGGGAATCGCAAACCCCTTCGGCCAGAGGGCCATTGCGG
>JACPFC010000118.1 GCA_016183175.1 Deltaproteobacteria bacterium | reverse complement strand
GTGTTGCATCGTTTTTTCGATGTCCTTGACGGTAATAAGCCCTTTGAGATGGTTCTGTTTGTCGACCACCAAAAGTTTTTCGATCCGGTGTTTTTGCAAAAGCTCTTTCGCTTCATCGAGAGTCACCTTTTCGGGAACGGTCACCAGGTTTTTGCTGGTCATTACATCGGAGACCTTTTGGCCTAAGTTTTTTTGGAACCGCAGATCGCGGTTGGTGAGAATCCCGACCAATCTTCCCTTGAGGGTGACCGGCAGTCCCGAAATGCCGTTTTTCCGCATCACCAGAACGGCTTCGCCGACGGTGATATCGGGCTCGATGGTCAGGGGATTGACCACCATGCCGCTTTCAGACTTCTTTACCTTGTGGACTTCCAGCACCTGCGCCTCAACAGACATGTTTTTGTGAATGATCCCGATGCCGCCGGCTTGAGCCATGGCAATGGCGGTTTTGGCCTCGGTAACGGTATCCATGGCGGCCGAAACAATGGGAATGGCCAACTCGATCTTTTTGGTCAGCTTCGTCCGGGTATCGGCCTCTTTTGGCAGAACCTTACTGCGCGCAGGGAGGAGAAGGACATCGTCAAAGGTAAGGGCTAAAGGGAACTCTTTTTTCATCAAGTTCCTTTGGCTTATTATACAAATAATTGTCGGGAATCAAGTGCCTTGTGAGGAGTTTTTTGAATGGCCCCCATGATGCCCCGAACGGATGGAAAGCACCTGCAAAAAGGCGGGCAGGAAAACCAGCGAACTTAACATGCAGGTCCCCATGCCGATCACCGCCAGAATGCCGATTGACCTCAAGCCGGGATGGTGGGCGAAGATCAGCCCCGCGTAGCCGAGCATGGTGGTGAGCGAGGCCATCATCGCGGCGGAACCCGAGGTAAAAAGGGCCTTCATCACCGAACTTCGTTTTAATTCCTCGTGGCGGTGGATCAAGTGGACGCTGTTGTCCTCCCCCATTCCGATCATCATGGGAATGGTGATCATGTTGTAGAAATTGAATTTCAGGCCAAAAACGACCATCAGGCCGAACATCCAGAAAATGCCCGAACAGAGGGCCATCAGAACCAACCCCGCCTTTTTCACGTTGCGAAAATCGAAATAAATGAGAATGGCAAGGACAAGGAGGGAGAGAAGAATCGTCTTCCGGCTGTCGCGGAACATGGTGGTGAGCACATCGGCAAACACAAGGGAATCCGAGGCCGCATGGAACATCTTTCCCCCTGCCGCAACCGTGTGCACGTCATCATAAAAGGCAATGGCATTCCGGCCGTCGTCCAGCTCGAGCGATGAAACCGGATAGACAAAGGCCAGCTTTTCATCGGCAAATTCCCCCCTTCCAAAAAAAACCTTTCGCACCTCCTCGGGGATTTCCGATTCCCCGATAAAAGTGGTCCGGCGGATCGAGGCCCGGAAATCGTCCACCATCTTGCGGTCATCTTTTTTCAGGACATTCAGGGCGTCGTCGGCAAGAAGCCGGTCGATTTCCTTCAACGCCGCCATCTTCTCCTCCTGATCGTGCGGAAAGAGGTCGTAATAGGAGCGAAAATAATCGATGGTCGGTAATGAAGCATCGGTGGCCTTTCGCCGGGCATACTCTTTTTTAAGCGCCTCCGCCTCCGCCTCGTTTTCGATCATCACCCCCGCCGGGCTGTTCACCCTTCCATAGACCTCCTTTAATTTCGCCTTTGCGTCCTGCGTTTCGGGGAGATGAATCTTCAACACGCCGTAGTTCCATTCGAACCGGATCAACGGAATCAGCGCCAGGGAAAGAAGCGCCAGCGCCGTACAGACAATCGTGACGGCGGCCGCCTTGGGAAAGACCGGCCATTGGACCAAAAGCGCCTGAATAAAATCGTGCCGGCCTCTTTTGATCCGGAGAATGCGCAGTTTCTCCCCCCACAAAAGCAAGGCGGGAAATAGCAGAAGGTAGGTCGCCAGCGCCGTCAGAAGGCCGATGCCGGCAATCCACCCGAATTCCGAAAAGCCCCTGAAGTCGTTGATGATGAGAATAAAAAAACTGGCGCAGGTGGTGACGACCCCCACCGATGAAGAACGCCCCGCCTTGACAAGGGAGTTCACCAGCGCATCCTCGCGGGAAAGACCGGCCTCCCGGTCCTCCAGATAGCGGGCCCCCATGTGAATGCCGATGTCGACCCCGAGGCCGAACAGGATGGAAAAGAGAAAAGAGGTCACCACGTTCAACTGTTTGATGAAAAGGGAAGAGAGGGCAAACCCCATCAGCATACTGCACACCAGCGGAATAAAAATGAGGACGACAACCGACACCCGCCGGAAATAAACCGCCAGAAGAAGCAAAATGCCGATGCCTGAAATGAGGCCGGCCACCTTGAGGTCGCGGATGAGGGAGTTGTATTCGTCGATGCGGGTCTTGACGGAACCGGCAAAGCCGATATGCAGATCGGGGCCGTAATTTTCCAGGGGAAACTGCTTCATCTTTTCGGCGATGAGGCCGTAAAATTTTTTGTAATAGGAAAGAGAGGTGTCCTTCGATTTGGGATAAATCCAGAGGGCGTAGATGGTCTCCTTCTCATTGGTGAAATACCGGCTTTTGATCCCCTGGATGTACTGTTTCCGGTACTTTTCGATAAGATCATCAAATTGAAACGGGTCCTTGCCCTTTTGAGGCGGGTCTTCCAACTCAAAATCGATATACAGCCCCCCCAGTTTTTCGTGCTGGATCTTGCGCCGGATACGGTCCCGGATCTCGTAGAGATCGGCAAGCTCAATAAACATCAGCTTGTGTTCATCAAAAAATTCAAAGCCTTTTTTGACATATTGAACCCGGTCAATCTCGGGGATTTTCTGAAGGAAGGCGGCCAGATCGGGAACCGCCCGGATGTTGTTTTGCGGATGGGGCGAGTCGAGGACAAGGATGAGATCCCCTCCCCCCTTTTCCTTGAATTTTTGCTTGATCTCGTTTCCTATTTTGACGGTGGGATAGTCCTCGGGAAGGAGTTTGGACAGTTCGGTGTTGATGCGCCCCAACAGGCCGATTGCCGGCTTGAACGAAACGGCGGTCAGCCCCAGAAAAAGGGGGAACATCACCCACGACCAGGGGATCAGACGGCGGATGAAACGTTCGAGTTTCATATTTGCAGATTTACTTTCTGTCCCGTTTTCAACTTCCACTTTTTTGCAACCGATCCGCGATTCATCGCTACTTCGATGAAACCACTGCTCCCGCGAACAAGGGTGGGCCTCCCCGCGGGCATTTCGTCGTAATTTCTGGCAATGGCTGTAATCCGCCGGCCCCCCACACTGAATTGAAAGCGCCTCCGGCCGACTTTGCCGTCAAACGAGGCCGATTCGATATTGGTGATCCCATTGCCGAAATGATCGATATAAATGACCGTCCCCTCAATCCGATCCTTCTCTATCCGGAATGTATCCTCTTCCAACCGTTCGAGACGATCGACAGCCGGACCGAGCAGGTTCGGTTCGACCCTTAGGCTTAAGTGGGCCGCCACCGGGCAAAAGATGTCGCGCGCATGAAAGGTGTCGCTTATTTCTTTGCGGAAGTAACTGCGATTTTCCAGTTGATGGATTGCCTCGATCTTCTCGCGCCGGGCCACAAGGGAAAAAATCCCGTTGTCCGGCCCGACAAAAAAATAGTTGGGGGTTTTAAGAACAATCCCCTTGCGGGCGCTACCGACTCCCGGATCGACAACGGCGACATGAATGGTCCCAGCCGGATAGAACGAATAGGCGCAGGCGAGCACATAAGCAGCCGCTCCAATATCGAATGACGGAATTTCGTGCGTGATATCGACAACGGCGGCTTTCGGGTTGATGGAAAAAATCGCCCCCTTGATGGCGCCCGCATAATGGTCGCGCGTCCCGAAGTCGGTTGTTAATGTAATAATTGACAATTGGCGGACAAATATAGGAGAAACGCGGCACCAATGCAACACCAACCGACCAAAGACACAAACACCATCGAACACATCTGGACCCGCATCGATTATTCGTGGCTTTTTGCCGGTGCTTTAAGCGGTGCCTCGGCCGGCCTTCTGGTTATTCTTGTGGCCGCGTTCGGCACCGCAAAAATCATGGGGGACTGGACCCAGCCGTTCAAGCTGGTGGGGGCCGCCGTTTTCGGCGCGGAGGCAACCGCCTACGGCCCTCTTGGAAAAGCGGGGCAACTCGGTCTTTTCATCCACATGACCCTTTCCATCATTTATGGAACCGTCTTTGCCCATCTGGTGCACGAAAAAAGCAGGCCGGCCTCTTTGATTGTTCTTGGTTTTGTCACCGGCTTCATCATCTGGGTTTTTTCCTGCAAACTCTTTCTCCCCAGCTTTGACATCACGCTGGCCACCCGGTTTCCCTCGACATTGAGCCTGTTGCTCCAGGTTCTTTTCGGCGTTTCGAACAGCATTTTTCTTGTTTTGTTCCGCCCGTATTTGCTTAAAGGAAAATAATCCGGACGGGGAGATCTGTGACAACCGGCAGTCAGCGGAAGCGAGGGTGAAACGACAAAGCAATTAATCATTGCCTGCAAAGCAATCCAAGCTTACGTTGCAAAGAGTTGGTCGACTTTAGCGGGCTGACGCCGGTGGAACAGATCTCCCCGTCCGGATGGGATGCAAATGATGACGTACCAAACCCTTATCGTTGAAAAGAAAGACGGGATTCTCCGCATCACCTTGAACCGCCCTGAGGCCCGCAACGCCGTCAATAACGAGATGATCGGCGATCTGACCGCGGTGTTCACAAAAGAGGCCCCCATCCCCGATGTCCGCGTAGTCGTATTGGGAGGCGCCGGCGAGGCGTTCTGCGCCGGCGGCGACATCAAATGGATGAAGGAAAGCGCCGGTTATACGCGGGATCAAAACTACAAAGACGCCGAAAAATTCTCTCTTATGTTGGAACGGATCAATCATTGTCCGCATCCGGTAATTGCCAAAGTTCATGGATCGGTCATGGGAGGGGGGCTGGGGATCGTCAGTGTCTGCGATTATGTGTTGGCCGCAGTCGAAACCATTTTCAGCTTCAGTGAAGTCCGCCTGGGCCTGATTCCGGCGACGATCGGCCCGTATGTTCTGGCCAAAATCGGCGAATCCCACGCGCGCGCCCTTTTTCTCTCGGCGGAAAGGTTTAACGCCGCCAAGGCGTTGGGGATCGGTCTGGTTCATCAGGTGGTGGGCGGAGAGAATCTCGATTCCGCCCTCAAAAAGGTTGTGGAGGGGCTCCTCCAATCCTCCCCTCACGCGCTGAAGACAGCCAAAAAATTTCTTCGGGATCTGAAAACAAAATCCCCGGCGGAAGGCCAAACTTTTGCGGCGCAAACGCTGGCCGACCTTCGCGCCACCCCCGAGGCGCAAGAAGGTCTCGCCGCTTTTTTGGAAAAGAGAAAACCAAATTGGGTAAAATAGGTAACCATTCAGTTTCGAGTGGATGTCTTGAGGTTTAAGTCGGCTGTTTGAGCACACCCTAAAAACATCGCCAATCGGAACATTCTTGAGCCCAACAGTCAAACCAAGTGGCGATTAAATAGACCGCGAGTTCCGACTTAAACCGAAAACAGACACCGAGACTGAATGGTTGCCAAAATAGGTTCGAATTTCTTGACTTGAGGCGGTTTCATCGGATAGCGTGACGGACTTCAAAAAAGGAGAGAGAAATGATTAAATTCGGCAAAGGAAATCTTCGAATCCCAAAATGGACACGACCGGTCTACGCCGTCGCCGGAGGCATGACCGACTTCCGGAAAAAGTACCCCGAAAAAAAGCTTGAAGAGCTGACCATGATGGCCTTCCGGATGATGCTCGAAGAAAACGACCTCAAGATGGATCCCCTCGAAATCAAGAGTCTCATCAATTTCGCCTGCTATGGCGAGTTCGCGGATCATTTCCAGGATCAACTCCTCTGCGAGGCGAAGGTGCACGATTATCTGGGCCTCGATCTCCTTTTTAATATCGGGGTCAAAACCGGCGGGGCCACCGGCGGCTCCACCATTCTTTCGGCCGCCTCCATGGTGGCAAGCGGCATGGCCGATTGCTGTCTGGCCCTCGGCTGGGAACGAATGGACGAGGTGATCACCTGGACCGGCAACTATTATATCTCCACCGCGGCCTGCAAGGATTTTGAAACCCGCCTTGCCCGCAACTACGCCAGTTACTACGCCCCCATGGCGCGGCGCTTTCAGGAAATGTACGGCGTGGACGAACGGGTCCGCGCCGAAATCGCCGTGAAAAACAGGGGCTACGCCTGCAATTCCCCTTTCTCCCAGCAACCGGGAAAACACACCATTGAAGAGGTCCTTGCAGGTGAAATTGTCTCGGACCCGCTCCGTTTTCTGGAATGTTGCGCCATGTCGGTCGGTTCGGCCGCGATGCTTTTGTGCACGGAAGAGCTGGCCTACAAGCTGACCGATAAGCCGGTCAAGCTTTATACGGCGGGGGGTTCCCATACCCTGCGAACCGGTGACCGGCGTCCGATGGAAATCCCCCTCCTCCCGCACGAAACGGCAGGCGACTACGAAAAACTTTACAAGGATATGGAAAAGCAAAAGGGGCGATGGCCCGGATTCGAAAGCTTTGGGGCGACCCGATTTGCCGCCTGGCTCTGCTACCGGATGGCCGGCATCAACAACCCGATTGAGGATTTGGACCTGATCGAAACCCACGATGCCTTTACCATCTCCGATCTCCAAACCTACGGCGACGTCGGCTTGACCCTCTATGGCGATGAGCAGGAATACGTCCGATCGGGCGATTGTTATCTCAAAAATCCAAAAACAGGGAAACAGGGAAAATGTCCGTCAAACCTTTCGGGGGGTTTGCTCGGTTCGATGCACGCCGTGGGGGCCACCGGCATCTTCTCGGCCACGGAAATCATGTGGCAGTTGCAGGGAAAATACGACAAGTTCCACGGCGACCCAAAGATGTGGCAAAGATTCGGCAAGAAAAAACCGGCCGACTGGGAAAGTCTGCAGATTCAAAACAACCCGAAAAAGGGGTGTTATGTCTCTCACGCCGGTGTGGGAAGTCATGTGACTGTCGGCGTCCTGGAAAAGGCTTGGTAAGGGTTCCCACCGTCCGCCACGCCTTCTGTGAGACGGAGCCGACCGAACAGGGAGGAGAGAGCGAGGTGGGAGCGGAGCTAATAAGAATAGCGAGGTAACTTAGCCATGAATGAAACCGTCAAATTAAATACAACAAAAACAAAAGTGACAAAAGAAGGGAATGTCTGGGTGATCGATCTCCCCCGATTTTCCGGCGACAGCGGCACGCATCACCACACGCTGGGGCTTTTAACCCCCTATTTTGCGGGGTTGACGGAGGGAAAACTGATGGCCACCCGATGCGTCAACGACAACTGTCCCATAAGCAGAGGGAAAGGGGAACTGTGGCTCCCCCCCCGCGCCGACTGTCCGGACTGCCATCAGCCGATGGTTTGGGAAGAGATCAAAAACCCGGCCGGCGAGATCTTTTCCTACACCTTTGTTGAGCGGGGCGGGATGGGGCTTGAAATTGAGTGCCCCTATTATCAGATTGACGTCCTTCTGCCGGGGGTTTGCACGATCGTTAAAAGTTACCTCTCCACCCGCAACCGCAAAATCAGGATCGGCGACAAGGTGAAGGCCAAGTTCCGCACCGGGCTTGATGCCACCAACACCTGCCTCGATCTCTACTGGGAGCTTGGCGGGTGAGGTTGAAATATGATACATTTGATCAGTAAGTTGTGTGGAGGTAAATATGATAAAGCCCCAGGAGCTTTTTGACGAGGCAGTTTCGTTGCCGGTCGAAATAAGGACGCAACTTGTCGACAATCTTCTCCGAAGCCTTCATCCCGTTCGGAAAGAGATAGACGAATTGTGGGCGGCAGAGGCAGAAAAGAGGGTTGAAGAAATAAAAAGCGGCAAAGTCAAAACGGTACCGGGTGATAAAGTATTTAATAAAATATTCGGCAGGTAAAGCCTTTGAATTATTCTTTCCATCCCGATGCCGAAAAGGAGTTTAATGAGGCTATCGCTTATTATAATGAGTGTCAGAAGGACCTCGGATTGGAATTCACAAAAGAAGTCTACTTGGCAATTCAAAACATTCTTTCGTTTCCTCGTGCCTGGGCCCCGCTTTCTGCAAATACCAGAAGATGTTTGACAAATCGTTTCCCCTACGGGGTAATATACCAAGTTACAGATGAAGAGGTATTCATAATCGCCGTGATGCATCTCAATAAAGAACCCGACTATTGGAAAAAGAGGAAAAAGAAGGCATAACACTGTAACGTAGACAGGCGCGTGTGATTGACGAGATTTTTTAACAAGGAGACAATGATGGGACCGCTCAACCCGGTGACACCCCTTCCTTCCGGCGATGAGGGGGGTGCTGTTTATGAACCTTTTGACCCCAATGATCCTTATCCTGTGACTCTCTCCAAAATTCGCGCAACCACGGTTGAAGCGGCACGGAATTTCATGACCAAGCTCGAGAATGGTCATGAGAGAAATTACAAATGGGGGGGATCGGAATTGCACGGTACAGATTGCGGCGGATTGGTCTATCGGGTATTATTCAGCCACAGCTCTGGCAAAAGCCCTGACAAGAGGGAGAACGCATCCGGTTATTTTAGCGATGCCCAGAAAACGCAGAGCCTCATTGACGACCCGCTTCATCATCCTCCCCAACCAGGAGATGTCTTTTTTTATAAAGATCACTCTAGGCCTACGCCGACCGTTAGCCATATGGGATTTATCGAACAGTGCCGGGAAAATAGCGGCGAACTCTCTTGTTCTATTCTCAGCGCCGCTGGGAAGGAGGGATGTCCGGACATAACGGACAGCCGTTGTCGTGTGGTTCGGGATAAGATTAGACAGGATTCAAATGGAAATTGGTCTATCGATTATAACGCCGATGGCAAGGAGGATAAAAAGCAGGGACCCAATGCCTATTTTTTTGCTGATTCACTCAAAATGCGTGGGATTCCCTCACCCGAAGAGGTCAATCCGCTGGGAGGGGTTGACCTCGATGTCCCTTTTCCTTTGGATAGTAGCATGCTGGGGATGGGGGAGCTGAAGGGTTTTAAACTTTCGGCTGATGGAACCACCATTACCCTCTATGCCTCCAAATCCGAGGCGGATCTTCAGCCCCAAGAAGGAGTCTTTCAAGCTCGAGGAGTCAATCTTGCCGATGTCCAGGAGATTCTCAACAGTCTTTACAGAACAGGCGGTCAGGCCCCTTCTTTTACACTTCTCCCCGATGCCGCCAGTGCGGCCGCCATCAATGGCACCTTAGCTGTCGCAAAACAAGCATTGCAGGGATTTGACTCCCCTGAGGTCGGTCAGCTTTTGTATGGAGAAAGTGTTTGGCATTTTTTGGGTGTCCAAAATCCGGCGAGTTTCACCATGCAGGCTATTTTTTCAGATCCGGCTTTGAGAAATACCCATGTGGGGGATGTGCTCATGGCTTCGGATCTCCTTTTAAAAACTCTTGCCATGGGAGACCAAGGCCATCAGACACCGACCCCCTATTTTAAAAGAGCCGATGCGCTCATTCGGGGGGGAGAAAACCCGGGTACTTTGGAAGCTTCCCGATTTTGGTTTCAGGCCGATCCGGCCTCTTTTGTCATTAGAAAAATAACGGCACCAGACGGTTCTGCTGTCTACGATTTTGCCGATATGCAACTTCATGTCTCATGCAGACCCGTCCAGTTTGGCGGATCGGAATCAAACATCACAGATACAGCCGAAGCCTGCGAGCCGGGGAGTCTTTCTTCCTGGTATGCCGATAGTCTCAATGATGAAACAACAATGGAAGAAATAATAAACCATCACCCGATTCTCGAAGAGCTCAAGGAACTCTACAAAGCGGTTGTCGTGGCAAAAATCCTTTATCAAAATGGGTTCGAACTTTCCGGTTCCTTTCTTGATTCTTCCGAAGGGAGTCCATGGGAAACATCAGAGACCGCCGAATTTTTACCGGTCTTTTATGTAGGGCAGCCTGTAGCAGGGGGGTCCCCAGTCTTGCTTGCGACTGGAGGGGGAGGAGTTAATGTGGATGTTCAATTGTCAGAAGTGGTGCGGCAGGGAGGGGTTCTTCCGGATCACCCTTTTTATCTGCAGGATATTAAGGCACCCATTGGTGATGTCTCCGAAAATGTTCGCGCGCTTCGGATCAAGCTGAAAAATAAACCGTCAGGGGGAGCATCAAATCCGACATGGGGGCTCAGCCTGGATGAGATTGAGAAGCGATTTGGGCGGCTTATGCCAAACCCTCTCAGCGCTATTTTAAATGTTGATGAGCAAGAGCAAATTCGGAGGGCGAGGGCACAGCTTTCTTTTTCAAAATTGCTCTATCCCGACGATCCTATTAGACAGCAAGAACCTCTTCGTAAGCTTGCGACGCATTTCTTTTTTAAGATACTCCTTGCTAAAAATCCTGCCGATCGGGAAAAACCTCTACGGGGGCTTATAGATATTGGTCCTGAGGTTGTTGTACCCATGCTGATCGAAAAACTTCGTGGTGAAAATCCTTTAACTCCTGATATCGCCCCTTTTGAGCGGGAATTTGCTGCTGCTATTCTTGGATATTTCGGCCCTTCTGCCGCAGAGGCGCTACCGGCGCTGAAGCAAGCATTAAGTGACAGTGACCCCCTGGTGAGGGAGAAAGCAACTGAGGCGCTGAAACAAATAGACCCCGCCAACTACAAATAGGTAAACGGGCGTCAATTGCGTCTACCGAATCGGTAAGGGGGTCTTCCCCGTTCGCTCGCGCTTCATTACTCCGACGCCCGCTCACCGACTTAAAATCGATGCGCGCAGGGCTGGTTGGCGAAATAGTGCCGGTAGAGATGATGATTGCGGAATTTGCCGGCTGACTCGTCGATGTTTTGATCCTGCATCCAGGCCCCCAGGTCGCCGACAAGACACTTGACTGCCCCTCCCCCCTTTGAAAAAAATTCCGAGACATCGATGGGAACCGTCTCGACCCCTCTTTTTTCGATTTCATCGCGGAGTTCCGGGGTGGCGCCATGGGGCATGAAGAGAATGCACCGTCCTTCATGAATAATCTGAAAGGAATTGGCGGCGAATTCCGAAGCATCCTCTTCCGAGATCCAGATAACGTTTTTTTCTCCACCCAAAATCCGCCGCGCTTTTTCTTTCAGGCCATTTCGGTAGATCAGCAGATACTCTCTCTTTGGCCCAAAAGAGCAAAGAACCGTATCGCCGTGATAGAAGGCCTCCTGCGCCAGTTCCAGAGAAAGCGTCCGATCAAAAGGAATCCATCGGGACAATTCGGAGAGGGCCTTCTCGTCGGAACGAAAGCCATACACCCTTTTCCACGGAGGGATTCCAACGCGAGGGATAAAGCGTTGGCGCGTTAATTTTCCATAAGTAAAAATAAAACGATTTTCCCACGGGATCAGATCGGCCTCCCCTTCAAACTGGGTCGTGATCTCCCGCACCTTGAGACCGAGTCGGGAGACAAATAACCGGTAAATTTCTTTTTCCTCGGACCGGGCCTCTCCGAGGTTGGACAGGATAAATTCACGACTGCTTAAGGGACGCGGCTGGTCTGCATTGGGCACAAACCCGGCATTGGCGGGAAAGACAAGGCCGGGGAAATCGGGATGAGCCGGAATGACGTAAATCTGCACCCCGTAGCGCATCAGTGTCTCCGCCATGGCGTGCCACTGGAGAAAGGCCCTGCGGGGATCGACCTTTTTTTTCACGCCGAGCCAATTACGCGTGTGCGGGTTGGCCCCCTTTTTGATGGAAAAAAGGGCGGGGTCACCCATGAGAACCAAACGGGACGACATAAACCTCCTCCGCATTCAACAGATCAAACGCCTCTTGCGGCAGATACAAATTCTTTCCGCGCACCTTCGCCCGTGTCACCAGCGCCCGGATTTTTCCTTTGCCTTCCGCAAGGACCATCATTTTCGGACCCGACACAGACGACGCCACACTACGGCAAACCAGGCGCCGGGCGGACCGATAAACCTGTATTGACTTAAGCGGCGCCCGGTAGTGAGGTCCGCCGTCGAAGGGATCAATTGTTCCTGCGTAGCGAAAGCCGATCCGCCGGAGGAGAACTTCAGCCCCCTTCGAGCCGGGGCCTGTCTTTTCAATGTCTTCCTGAACTTCTTTGGGGAGAAGATCAAAGTACAAATCGTTGCGCGGGAAGAGGTTCAGGATAAACTCCTTGTTCTGAAAGCTCAAAATGTCCGCCTTCTTGTAGGAAAGCCCGGTCATTTTAGATCCGTAATGGTTCCAGAGCGATGACTCGCCGCCCGCTCGAAAGGGCGGCAAAAGCTCGGCAATCACCCTCTTTTTGAACCAGGAGGGATGCGCCTTCATCAAAAGAAACCGCGCCCAGGATAATTGTTTGCCCAGTTTTTGCGGATGCCGGCGATACCGCCGGTCGAGCACCAGCCCCCCAATTTCGGTGAATCCGAGCGGATCAGCCCCAAAACGGTAGACCTTTCTTTTGAACTTGATCCCCAGTGTCCGTGATGAGACTTTTTCGTGCGCCGTTTCAAAATAGACATGCGGCCTTGCGGGGGTCCCGTGCCGGGCAAAAATTTTTGAAACACCGACAACTTTTTTTCGCAAGGTGTCTTCAAGGACAAACACATACTGCGCCTTTTCCTGCTTCAACCTTCCCGCAAAACTTTTTTCCGAACGCTCGATCATTTTTTTAAGAATCCGGGCATGGGGAGGCAGATTCACCGTGTCCAGCTGGCGGCTCAAGGCCAGAATATCCTTTAAATCCCTTTTTTCGACGCTTCGGATGAGAAACATTTTTTTCCGTGCCCGAGTGCCTGAGTGCCCGAGTGTTCGCGTTCCCCGTGTTTACGCAGGCACCCGGGCACGCGGGCACCCAGGCACTTTGATCAATAAAAACAAAGTCGTTTAATCAATTCACGATAAAATTCCACAGCTTCCTCCAACTCGGCAACCTTCACCCGTTCATTCGGTTGATGCGCGTTTCCATACGAGACCCCTGGGCCGATCGTGAGCACCTGATCGGCAATTTTGGCCAAATACCCCGCCTCGGTGCAACCGGGGCGCGTGAGGGGTTTCCCCCTTTTGCCGATTGTCTGCAAAGACGCCTGTATCGCGTCGACTAAACGGCTTCGAGCCGGTTGGAAAAAGGCCGGGTTGTTGCGCTCCATTTCCAGATGCCGTTTCCATCCCGATTTTCGGACCGCCTGATTAAGGATCCCCTTTAAGTATTTTAACCGCAAATCGGGGTTTTTACCCGCGGGAAATCGATGGTCGATTTTCACCATCAACCGGCCGTTTTTGAAGCGGATCAAGCCGAGGGATTCGTATCACCAGTCCTACCTCGCCCTACTGCGGCATTTCACCGCGGTGAGCTTTTGGAACATAGATAGTCTTATCGTGGCGGCCCACGCCGTCTACGGCTGGATGCCGACGATACTCGAGATCAACCCCAAGGGCGACGGTGACGTGTCTCGTGCCGCCGAATCCTTGAATCGCGCTCAACGGGAGTTTTTCGCGGATCAGGACCTCGAAAACCTCGTCAGGGTTGTCAACAACTCACTCGTCGGCGCTTCGAAGCTCCTCCACTTCACGGCACCAGACAAGTTTGCGATCTGGGACTCGAACGTCTACCGCTCTTTTTCCGGGCAGTCGCCTCATCAGTACAGACTGAGGAACACCTCGGAGTTCAAGAGGTATCACGATTGGCTCAACAGCGTCCGCGGGGACCCACGATC
>JACPFC010000117.1 GCA_016183175.1 Deltaproteobacteria bacterium | reverse complement strand
TCCGCAGTTTTATTTTCGGACGACGGATGTGACGGGCACCGTCAAACTTCCGGAGAAGGTGGAGATGGTGATGCCTGGGGACAATATTGGTTTGGAGGTGGAGTTGATCACGCCGATTGCGATGGAGAAAGAACTCCGGTTTGCCATTCGCGAAGGGGGCCGGACGGTGGGTGCGGGGGTGGTCACGGCGATTATTGAATGATGTGCCCGAGTGCCTGGGTGCCAGGGTGCCCGTGTTTACGCGGGAACTCGAGCACTCGAGCACTCAGGAACAGTAGTTAATGGCCGAATACAAAGGACAAAAAGTTCGGATACGGTTAAAGGGTTTCGACCACAAACTACTCGATCAATCCACAACCGAGATCGTGGATACGGCGAGAAGGACGGGGGCGCGGCTTTCGGGCCCCATCCCGCTTCCGACCAAAATTGAGCGCTATACGGTTCTCCGGTCGCCGCATGTCGATAAAAAATCGCGGGAGCAGTTCGAAATCAGGACGCACAAGCGTCTGCTCGACATCCTCGAGCCGACCCAGCAGACGATTGATGCGTTGATGAAGCTCGATCTGTCGGCGGGGGTGGATGTGGAAATCAAAATGGTTTAAAGGGATAAGCGAGCAATCTGGCTTTGCCAGTTGCGAGCGCGGGGTTTGGGGCCATCTGAGGCCCGAAATACATAATGCGAGTAGCAACAAACGGGCCGAAGGGGCCCCAAATATAATGCCCGGACTCATCGGTGAAAAACTGGGAATGACGCAGATATTTACCCCGGACGGAAGCTGGGTGCCGGTGACCGTCCTGGAGGCGGGTCCCTGCACCGTTGTCTTCAAGCGGACGCCGGAAAAGGAGGGATATGCGGCGGTCCAGCTCGGCTACCGCGAAAAACCTTCGGTACAGGTGACCCGGCCGTACGCGGGCCACTTCAAAAAGGCGGGGCAAAAGATTTTCCGGTATTTGCAGGAACTCAAAACCATGCACCTCGATTTTTACAAGCCGGGGGATGTCCTTTCGGTCGGCCAGTTTCAGGTGGGGGACCGGATCGATGTGGCGGGCCGTTCGAAGGGAAAAGGATTTCAGGGGGTGATGAAGCGCCATCATTTTTCCGGAGGCATGGCCTCGCACGGCTGTTCCGTCAGCCACCGCTCCGCCGGCTCCATCGGCCAGCGCACCTATCCGGGAAAAGTTTTCAAGGGGAAGCGGATGGCCGGACAGATGGGAAACAAGAATGTCACCATGAAGAATCTGACCATTGTGGGCATCGAGGCGGACAAGAATCTTCTTTTGGTGAAGGGGGCGGTGCCGGGGGCGAATCATTCGATGGTGACAATTTATCCCAAGGACGAAAGTTTTGAAAAACGCCGGCAAAAGGAGGATGCGGAACCGGCCAAAAAGAATGAAGCCAAGGAAAAGAAATAAATAATATGTCCACGCTTGATATCATTGGTGAAAACAAAAAGAAGGTCGGTTCGGTGGAACTGGCGGACCCCCTTTTGGCCGCAAAGGTGAACAAGGCGGTCTTGTATCAGGCGGTGAAATGGGCTTTAAGCGGGAGGCATCACGGAACGGTCCGTACCAAGACCCGTTCCGAGGTCCTTTTCACCACGAAGAAGGTCTATCGGCAAAAGGGAACCGGCAACGCCCGTCACAGCTCCCGAAAGAGCTCCCCGTTTGTGGGGGGAGGGCGGGTATTCGGCCCCAAGCCGCGCGATTACACGCTTGGCCTCCCCAAAAAAGTAAGAAGGCTCGCCCTTCGCGAGGCGTTAAGGCAGAGGTTGAAGGAATCGCGCGTGACGGTGCTGGACGGATTTCCGCTCAAACAGATAAAAACGAAAGAGGCCCTCAAATTTCTTTCGGGGCTCGATGTGCAGGGGGGCCTGATCGTTCTGGAGGCCCCGCAGGAGTTTGTTCAAAAGTCGGTGCGCAACCTGAAAGGATTCAAAACAATTCTGACCGATCAAATCAACCTGCTGGATTTGCTTTCTTATCCAAAAGTGATCTTTACCAGGGCCTCGTTTGATTCGGTGCAGAAGAGGTATTTGTCGTAATGGACTTATATCAGGTCATAAAAAAACCGTTGGTGACGGAAAAGGCCCTGGGCCTCAAGGAGGAAGGAAACCGGTATGCCTTTGTGGTGGATCTTGGGGCGGATAAGCCTCTGGTCCGTTCGACCGTGGAGAAGCTTTTTAAGGTTCATGTGCTCGACGTGAAAACCGCGGTCATGCGCGGGAAGACCAAAAGAGTCGGCCGGAGCAGTGGGCGGAAGTCCAACTGGAAAAAGGCTTTGGTGAGAATCAAAGAGGGGGAGAAGATTGAATTGTTTGAAGGAGTCTAGAAAAATGTCAAATGTCAAAGTTCAAATGTCAAATTTGACATTTGAAATTTGAAATTTGGAATTGTTTTATGAAGCAGTATCGTCCAACCAGCGCAGGGATCCGGTTCAGAACGACCGACGATTTTTCCGATATCACCAAACGGGAGCCGGAAAAAACGCTGTTGGAATCGCTTTGCCGCCGGGCCGGCCGGAACAACAACGGGCGCATCACCTCCCGCTTTCTCGGAGGGGGGCACAAACGCCGCTACCGGATTGTCGACTTCGCGCGCAACAAACTCGATGTCCCGGCGCTTGTGGCGGCCATCGAATACGACCCCAACCGTTCGGCGCGGCTCGCCCTCCTCCATTACGCCGACGGCGAGAAGCGCTACATCGTGGCGCCAACCGGGATTCAGGTGGGAAGCCGGGTGGTTTCTTCCGACAAGGAAGGGGACATCAATCCCGGTAATGCCCTTTTGATCAAGCATATCCCGGCCGGAACCGGCATCTATAATGTTGAACTCAAGCCGGGGGGCGGGGGGCAGATGGTCCGGAGCGCCGGCACGCTGGCGCAGGTAATGGCGAAGGAGGAAGGCTATGCCCAGGTAAAGCTCCCCTCGGGAGAGGTGCGGCTGGTGGATATCAATTGCCGGGCGACAATTGGGCAGGTGGGGAATCCGGATCACGAAAATATCTCTTTTGGAAAAGCGGGGCGGATTCGGTGGCTGGGGAGGCGTCCGCATAACCGCGGAACGGTGATGAACCCCGTCGATCATCCGCACGGGGGAGGCCACGGCAGGGATCACGGCGGCAGGCACCCGGTCACGCCGTGGGGCAAGCCGACAAAAGGGTTCAAGACGCGAAAGAACAAGCTGACGCAGAAGTATATTGTGGCGGACAGAAGAGCAAAATAGGAGACACATGCCAAGGTCGATTAAAAAAGGCCCGTTTGTCGATGACCATTTAAAGAAAAAAGTGGACGAGATCATCAGGTCGGGGACAAAGAAGGTGATCAAGACTTGGTCGCGCCGCTCGACGATCACCCCCGATTTTGTCGGTCTGACTCTGGCCGTTCACAACGGGCGAAAGTTTATTCCGGTGTTTGTCACCGAAAACATGGTGGGGCACAAGCTGGGGGAATTTTCACCCACCCGCACCTTCACCATGCATTCGGGCGACCGGAAGGTGAAACCCGAAGAGACGGGGGGGCCGGCGCCGGTATCGGCGCCGGGGGCCGCGCCTGCGGCCGCGCCTGCGCCGGCGGCGCCGGCGAAGTAAAAAGCTATGGAAGTTACAGCCACATTCAAGTACATGCGCGTGGGGCCCCGTAAGTTGAGACGGCTTGTCGATCTGGTGCGCGGAAAGCCGGTTTCCGGAGCGTTGGACCTCCTGAAATTTCAGAAACAGCCGCAGGCGGCCAATGTGGGAAAACTGATTCGCTCGGCCTTGGCCAATGCCGGCCAAAAAGGGGGGATCAATCTCGAGGGCCTCGTGGTGAAGGGCATTCAGGTCAATCAGGGGCCGGTCATGAAGCGTTTCATGCCCCGGGCCCGCGGTTCGGCCTCGCGGATTTTAAAAAAAATGTCTCACATGACGGTGGTATTGGGGGAGAAAATGTAATGGGCCAAAAAACGCATCCAATCGGTTTCAGAATCGGCGTGATACGGCCGTGGCTTTCGCGCTGGTATTCCAAAAAGGATTACGCCCGGTGGCTACACGAGGACATCGCATTCCGGAAGATGATCAAGGAGCGCCTTGCCTCCATGGGGGTCTCCAAGATTGAAATCGAGCGGGCCGCCTCGAAGGTGAAAATCAACATTCACACCTCGCGGCCGGGGCTGGTTATCGGCAAAAAGGGGAGCGGCATCGATGCCCTGAAGGCCGATCTGCAGAACCGGACGAAGAACGATGTCTTTTTGAATATTCAGGAAGTCCGCAAGGCCGAAACCGACGCGCAACTCGTGGCCGAAAATATCGCGCTTCAACTGGAGCGCCGGGTGGCCTACCGCAGGGCGATGAAAAAGGCGGTGCAGACGGCGCAGAAATTCGGCGCCAAGGGGATCAAGGTGATGTCGGCCGGACGGCTGGCGGGGAACGAAATCGCCCGGACCGAATGGTATCGCGAAGGACGGGTCCCGTTGCACACCCTGCGCTCCGACATCGATTACGGCCTGGCGGAGGCGCATACGACGTACGGATTGATCGGCGTGAAGGTCTGGATTTACCGGGGGGACGTGGTTATTCAATAGGTCCTATAGGACCTATAGGACCTATATATGTTGATGCCCAAAAAAGTGAAGTACCGGAAGATGCAGAAGGGGCGGGTTCGGGGCCGGGCCTGCCGCGGGATCAATCTTTCGTTCGGCGACTATGGCCTTCAGGTGTTGGAGTCCGGCTGGATCCGGACGCGGCAGATCGAGGCGGGGCGAATCGCCATGACCCGTTTCATCAAGCGGGGGGGGAAGGTGTGGATCCGGATTTTTCCCGACAAGCCGCTCACCAAAAAGCCGCTGGAGACGCGGATGGGGAAAGGAAAAGGGTCTCCGGAGGACTGGGTGGCGCCGGTTCAGGCCGGCCGGATGCTGTTTGAAATGGAAGGGGTGACCCCGGAGGTCGCTCGGGAAGCGCTTTTGCTTGCGGCCCATAAACTGGGTCTCAAGACCAAGATTGTCGAAAGGACCAACTACCGTGACGCCCGGTGAAATTCGTGAAAAAACCGAAACCGAGCGGAAGAAGCTCACCTCCCAGCTTAAGGAGGAGCTTTTTTTTCTGAAGATAAAAAAGGTCACGGGACAGTTGGAGAAGGCGCACCGTCTGCGCGAAATCCGCCGCGATTTGGCGCGGCTGTTTACGATCGAGAGGGAAAAAGTCGAGTAAGTGTCCGGGTGCCTGGGTGCCCGGGTTCCCGTGTAAACACGGGCACTCGGGCACTCGGGCACGGTAGTTATGACATTGAAAAAGAAAAAAGTCGGCGTGGTTTTGTCAAACAAGATGCAAAAGACGGTGGTGGTCGAGGTGGCCCGCCGGATCCAGCACCCTTTTTTCAAGAAATTTTTTCTGAAGCGGAAAAAGTTCAAGGCACACGACGAAAAGGGGGAATGTGGCGTCGGGGACAGGGTGCTGATTTGTGAATGCCGCCCGATAAGCCGCGAGAAGCGCTGGAAAGTGCAACAGGTGCTGGAGAAGGGAATGGCTGTATGATTCAAATGACAACCGTATTGAACTCCGCCGATAATTCGGGTGCGAAGAAACTCTTTTGCATCAAGGTGCTGGGGGGAAGCCGGCGGAGATATGCCACCATCGGGGATATCATTGTCGTGGCGGTGAAAGAGGCGCTTCCCAACGCGAAGGTGAAAAAGGGGGATGTCAAAAAAGGGGTGATTGTCCGCACCAAAAAGGAGCTCCGTCGCCCGGATGGAACCTATATCCGTTTCGACGAGAATTCCGCTGTGCTCATCGATCAGGCGGGCGAGCCGGTCGGCACCCGTATTTTCGGCCCGGTGGCGCGCGAACTGCGGGCAAAAAAATTCATGAAGATTATTTCTCTCGCCCCGGAGGTGCTGTGACTTTATCATTGCGCAAAGACGACACCGTGATGGTGATTGCCGGGAAGGAAAAGGGGAAGACCGGCAAAATCCTGAAAATTCTGGTGGACCGCGACCGCGCCCTGGTGGAAAAGGTCAACCTCGTCAAGCGCCATGCGAAGCCGACAAAGGCCAATCAGCAGGGGGGGATCATGGAAAAAGAGGCGAGCCTTCACCTCTCGAACCTCATGTTCTATTGCCCCAAGTGCGCCAAACCGGCGCGGCTGGGGGTCAAATTTTTAAAGGACGGAAAAAAGGTCCGCATCTGCCGGAAATGCGGCGAGGTTTTGGATAAAGGATAAAGATATGTTGGAGACATTTTATAAAAAAGAGGTGGTGCCAAAGCTCAAAGCGGAATTGGGGCGGGACAATATCATGACGATTCCCCGGTTGTCCAAAATTACGGTAAACACCTGTCTCGCGGAGGCGGTGCAAAACGTGAAGGTCCTGGAGGCGGCGGCAGGGGAACTGGCGCAGATTACGGGGCAGAAGGCCTCCATCCGAAGGGCCAAAAAGGCCATCTCGGCCTTCAAACTGCGGGCCGGCCTCCCCATCGGCGCGATGGTGACCCTCCGGAAGAAAAGAATGTATGAATTTTTCAACCGTCTGGTAAATGTGGCGCTCCCCCGCACCCGCGACTTCAAGGGGCTGTCCCGAAAGGGTTTTGACGGGCGGGGAAACTACACAATGGGCGTTACCGAGCAGATTATTTTTCCGGAAATCTCCCACGAGAGATCCGAAAAGACATGGGGGATGAATGTGACCATTGTCACCACGGCAAAAAACGACGCGGAGGGGGAAAAACTCCTTCGGGCGCTCGGTTTTCCGTTGAGGAATAATTGAGGTTAAAATGGCGAAGACGTCGTTAATGGTCAAGGCAACGAGGAAGCCGAAATTCAGGGCGCGGAGATATAACCGTTGCCCATTGTGCGGCCGGGCCAGGGCCTATATGCGGCGCTTCAACATGTGTCGGCTCTGTTTTCGCAAACTGGCCCTGAAGGGGGAGATTCCCGGCGTGACGAAAGCGAGCTGGTAAAATTATGACTGATCCGATAGCCGATTTGTTAACGCGTATCCGAAACGGCCTCCATGCCCGTCATGAGTCGGTTTCCATTCCGGCATCCATGATGAAGGAACAACTGCTCAAGCTTCTGAAAGAGACCGGCTATATCTCCGGTTACGTCCGCGTGGAGGAGAAACCGCAGGATCGTCTGACCGTGTTCCTGAAATACGGGCCCGACCGGGAATCGGTGATTCGCGAACTGACCCGCGTGAGCCGGCCCGGCCGGCGGGTCTACCGCGGCCATAAAGAAATCAAGCCGTTTCTGCGCGGCATGGGGGTGATCATTCTATCCACCCCAAAGGGAATTTTGACCGATCGCCAGGCCCGAAAGGAAAAGGTCGGCGGCGAAGTTTTGTGTCAGGTTTGGTAAGAAATGCGTGCTTGGGTGCCCGGGTGCCTGCGGGCCCGTGTTTACACGGGAACCCGGGCACACAGGCACTCGGACACGAACGGAAGTTATGTCTAAGACAGGTAAAAAACCGGTGGTGCTTCCCGATAAAGTGAAGGCGCGCATCGATGGGGGCGTTCTGCATGTCGAGGGGCCGCAGGGGAAAGAGGAGGCGGCGGTGAATCCGCATGTCACCGTCGAGGCCGACGCCAAAGAGATTCGCGTCAAACGGGTGGACGATTCGCGGGAGGCGCGGCAGGCGCACGGCCTTTTTCGTTCTCTGGTTTCCAACATGGTAACGGGGGTCTCGCAGGGTTTCAAGAGGGAACTTGAAATACAGGGAATCGGCTACCGGGCCGAGATAAAAGGGAACTCCCTCACGATGGCGCTCGGTTTTTCGCATCCGGTGGAATTTCCAATTCCCGCCGGGTTAAAGGTGGCTGTCGAGAAGCAGACCAAACTGACCCTTACCGGGGCCAGCAAGGCGCTGGTGGGGGAGACGGCGGCCCATATCCGGGGGCTTCGTCCGCCGGAGCCCTATAAGGGGAAAGGGATCAAATATGCCGGCGAGTTGATCCAGCGCAAGGTCGGCAAGGCCGCCGCCGGCGCCACCGGAGCCACAGGTGGCGCAGGCAAGGCGGCGAAATAAAATGAATGCGTGCCTGGGTGCCTGGGTTCCCGCGTAAACACGGGCACTCGGGCACAACACGGAAGTTAATGTCTTTTTCGAAATTAAAACAGCGTCTTCGACGCAAGAGACGGATTCGGAAAAATATTTTCGGAACCCCGGAAAAACCGCGCCTTTCGGTTTACCGGAGCCTTCGTCATGTCTACGCGCAATTAATCGACGACCTGAACACCAAAACGCTGGCGGAGGCCAACTCGCTCAAACTGGGGTTTAAGTCGGGCAACCGCAAGGCGGCAGAGCTGGTTGGGGCCGCAATCGCCCAAAAGGCCAAACAGATGAAGGTTGAAAAGGCGGCCTTCGACCGGAACGGTTTTCTCTATCATGGAGCGGTAAAAGCCTTATCCGATGGGGCGCGAAAAGAGGGACTTAAATTTTAAAATGCGTGCCGGGGTGCCCGGGTACCCGCGTGCCCGCGTGAACACGGGCACTCGGGCACACAGGCACTCGGACACGAACGGAAGTTATGGCTCAAGAATTGGAAAAAGAAAGTGGCCAGGACGGCGGTCTTATCGACCGCGTTGTCCACATCAGCAGAGTCGCCAAGGTGGTGAAAGGGGGGCGCCGTTTCAGCTTTTCGGCCCTCGTCGTTGTGGGTGACGGGAGGGGGAGGGTGGGGTTTGGGCTTGGGAAGGCGGCCGAGGTTCCCGATGCCATCAAAAAGGCCACCGGTCAGGCGCGCAAGCACATGATGGATGTGCCCGTCATCAACGGGACTATCCCGCATGATATCATCGGCCGTTTTGGATCGGCGCGGGTTCTCCTGCGGGCGGCCGGTCCCGGCACGGGGGTCATTGCCGGCGGGGTGGTCCGCGCCGTCGTGGAATCGGCGGGAATCCACAACATTCTCTCCAAGTGCATCGGAACCAGCAATCCGCACAATGTCGTGAAGGCGACCCTCGACGGGCTTTTGGGATTGCTTGTCCCTCCCGGGGCAAAGGGAGGAAAAGGGCCTTCGATGACGGTTGTGGAAGGGGAGGCGGCCCGTGCCTGAATTCTTGAACGAACTCCGTCCCCCCAAAGGGGCCGTTAAGGGAAAAAAACGGGTCGGTCGCGGTGAATCTTCCGGTTGGGGAAAAACGTCCGGACGGGGCAACAAGGGGCAAAAGGCCCGGGCCGGCGGATTTCACAAAAAAGGGTTCGAGGGGGGGCAAATGCCTCTGCAGAGGCGGATCCCCAAGAGAGGTTTTTTCTCGTTTACGCGGCGTGAATTTGCCGTGGTCAATGTCGGCGATCTGGCCCGGTTTCAGGCCAATTCGGAAGTGACGCAGGCGGTTCTGGAAGAAGCGGGGCTGGTTCGCAAGATTCTCGACGGAATAAAAATACTGGGCGGCGGCGAAATCGGCCACCCGCTCACCGTCAAGGCGGACCGTTTTTCGCAAACAGCGAGGCAGAAAATCGAGAAGGCGGGGGGGCAGGCGGTGGTAACGGCGATTATTGAGTGACGTGCCTAGTGCCTATGTGCCCGGGTGCCCGCGTAAACACGGGCACGTGGGCACTCGGGTACTCGGGCACGGTAGTTAAATGGCTGAAGGGGGAATCGGGGGAATCGCCAAAATTCCCGAGTTGCGGAAGCGGATTATTTTCACCGTGATCATGCTCGGGATTTACCGGCTTGGGGTTTTTGTTCCGACCCCCGGCATTGACGTCGAGGCGTTGAAACAGATTTTCGCCAAGGGGACGGTCTTTGACATTTTTAATCTCTTTTCCGGCGGGGCGCTGGAGCAGTTCTCCGTTTTCGCGCTGGGGATCATGCCCTACATCAGCGCCTCCATCATCCTTCAACTGCTGACGGTGTCGATTCCGACCCTGCAAAAGCTTTCGAAGGAGGGGGAGTTTGGGCGGAAAAAAATCACCCAGTACACCCGCTACGGGACGGTGGGTCTTTCGCTCATTCAGGGGTTCGGCATCAGCTACGGCCTGGCAAGCCAGGGGGTGGTCCTTCCGGGGTCCGGCGGCATCGGTTTCTACATGGGGACGATGGTCACGCTCGCCGCCGGCACCGCCTTCATCATGTGGTTGGGCGAACAGATCTCGGAGCGGGGGATCGGAAACGGGATTTCACTCGTTATTTTCGCCGGGATCGTGACCGGCATGCCGGGGGGTTTTCGCGACGCCTGGGGCACGAAGGAGCAGTTCGGCGGCTTTCTGGGTTTTTTGATCCTGCTGATTTTCATGTTCGCCGTCATTTCGGCGATTATCTTTTTCGAACGGAGCCAGCGAAGGATCCCGATCCAGTATGCCAAACGGGTCATCGGGCGCAAACTTTACGGGGGGCAGAGCACGCACCTGCCGCTCAAGCTCAACATGGCGGGGGTGATCCCGCCGATTTTCGCTTCGTCGCTCATTCTGTTTCCGGCGACGATGGCGCAGTTTTGGAAGAACGATTTTATGCAACAGATGGCGGCTCAACTGGCCACGGGATGGTTTCACGATATGCTCTATGTCGGGTTGATTATTTTTTTCTGTTATTTTTACACGGCGGTGACGTTCAATCCGCTGGATGTCTCGGAGAATCTGCAGAAGCACGGGGGATATGTTCCCGGCATCCGCCCCGGAAAGGCGACCTCCGATTTTATCGACGGCTCTTCAAGCGGTACCGTCCGTTCATCCCGATCGTCGAGCGCGCGGCCGGCGGCCTCCTGATCGTGGTGGGGGTGGCGATGGACACCGTGGCGCAGATTGAGGCGCACCTCCTGACGAGGAGCTACGAGGGATTTTTGGGTGGCAAGGGGGGGAAATTTAAAGGGCGTCGGTTCTAATTGAGGGAAATGGTGGGAAATTCGAAATGTCAAAGTTCAAATGTCAAAGGAAGTTCAAAACGACAATGTCAAATTTGACATTTGATTTTTGAAATTTTTTTGAACTTTGAACTTTGAACTTTGTCATTTGAACTTGATTTTATTGGGGCCGCCGGGGGCGGGAAAAGGGACGCAGTCGCAAATGCTCAAGGAGCATTTGAGGATTCCGCAGGTTTCAACCGGCGATATTCTGCGCGAGGCGCGAAAAAACCGGACCCCTTTGGGATTGAAGGCCGAAAGTTATATGACAGCGGGCAAGCTGGCGCCGGACGAGGTGGTCATTGGCATCATCGAGGAAAGGTTGGTTCAGCCCGATTGCAAAAACGGTTGCATTCTCGACGGATTTCCGCGGACGGTGGCGCAGGCGGAGGCGCTAAAAGGGCTCTTCGCAAAAAAGGACAGGCAGATCGACGCGGTCCTGAATTTTACGGTGGCGGATGCGGAGCTTGTCACCCGGCTGACCGGCCGCAGGGTTTGTACCCGTTGCTTTGCTGGCTATCATATCGCGTATTCGCCCCCTGCAAAAGCGGGCATTTGCGACAAATGTGGCGGTGAGGTCATCCAGCGCGATGACGACAAGGAGGAGACGATCCGCAGGCGATTGAATGTTTATCAGACGGAAACGAGGCCGCTTGTCGATTATTACCGGAAGGAAGGGGTCTTGAAGGAAGTGGCGGGAACCGGCTCCCCGGGGGAGATTTTCAAGAGGCTCTTGGGCGCTTTAAAGGTTGCATGATTATTCTGAAATCGAACGACGAGATCCAAAAGATGGAAAGGGCCTCGCGGATCGTCGTTGAGGTTCTTTTAAAATTGAAGGAGGCCTGCGCGCCCGGCATCACGACCGATGACTTGAACCGGATGGCCGATGAACTGATTCGGAGGCTCGGGGGAATTCCCACGTTCATCGGATACCGCGGCTATCCCAAGGCGCTCTGCGCCTCGGTGAATGAGGAGGTGGTGCATGGCATCCCGGGCCGGCGGCGGCTGAAAGAGGGGGATATCATCGGCCTCGACCTGGCGGTGACCCTCGACGGTTTTGTCGGCGATTCAGCCCTGACGGTTCCGGTGGGAAAAATTTCTCCGGAGACTGCGAGGTTGGTCCAGGTGACGCGCGAGGCTCTGCAAAGGGGAGTCGAAATGGTCCGGCCCGGAAAAAGGGTGGGGGACGTCGGTCATGCGGTGCAGTCCCATGCCGAGGCGGAAGGTTTTTCGGTGGTCCGTGATTTTGTGGGGCACGGCATCGGACGAAACATGCATGAAGAGCCGCAGGTTCCCAATTTTGGCAAACCGGGAACGGGAGAGCGCCTTCATGAGGGGGTGGTTTTGGCCGTTGAGCCGATGATCAATGCCGGTTCTCATGAAGTGGAGGTTTTATCCGATGGGTGGACCGTTGTGACAAAGGACCGAAAATGGTCGGCCCATTTTGAACAGACGGTGGCCTGTACGGCGGATGGGCCGAGGGTGCTGACGAGGATTTAAATGCCCAAAGAAGACGCGATTGAGGTGGAAGGAAAGGTTGTCGAGCCGCTCCCGAACGCCATGTTTCGGGTGGAGCTCGAAAACGGCCATCGCGTCCTGGCCCATATCTCCGGAAAGATGAGGATGCATTTTATCAAGATACTCCCGGGGGATAAGGTGAAAGTGGAACTGTCCCCCTACGATTTGAACCGGGGGCGAATTACGTATCGGGCAAAGTAATTATTATGAAAGTCAGATCGTCGGTGAGAAAAATTTGTGACAAATGCAAACTGATTCGCCGGAAGGGGATTGTGCGGGTCATTTGCGTGAATAAGAAACATAAGCAAAAACAGGGGTGAATGGTGAATGGTGAATGGTGAATGGTTTTTTGCCATTAACCATCAACTATCAACCATCAACCGTAGTTAAAATGCCAAGAATAGCAGGGGTGGACATACCGGGAAAAAAGCGCATCGAGGTGGCCCTCACCTACGTCTATGGAATCGGCCTGCCGCGGTCGCGCGACGTGCTGGAAAAGGCGGGGGTGGGGCTCGATACGCGCGCCGAAAAGTTGACCGATGACGAACTGGCCAAAATCCGCTCCGTCATCGACGCCAACCATCAGGTTGAGGGGAATCTGCGCCGCCTCGTTTCGATGAACATCAAGCGGCTGATGGACATCGGCTGTTACCGGGGTCTCCGACACAAAAAGAGCCTGCCGGTCAGGGGTCAGAGGACAAAAACCAACTCGCGGACGCGCAAGGGGCCGAGAAAAACGGTGGCCGGCAAGAAGAGGGCGCCGACGTCGAAATAAGGGTGAATAAAATGGCAAAAGATAAACAAGGTCTGCCGACCATCAGCGCTGAACCGGTTGTCAAGGAAGCGGCGGTCAAAAAGCCGGCCTATAAAAAGAAAAAGAAGGTGCACAAGAACGTCAGCCAGGGGATCATTCATGTTCATGCCACCTTCAACAACACCATTATCACCATCACCGATCCCCGCGGCAACACCCTTTCGTGGGCCTCGGCGGGGAGCAAGGGCTTCAAGGGTTCCCGCAAATCCACCCCTTTTGCGGCCCAGCTGGCGGCGGAGGAGGCCGCCAGACGCGCGATGGAGCACGGGTTAAGGACGGCGGTCGCCTATGTGAAGGGGCCGGGCGGGGGGCGCGAGGCGGCCTTAAGGGCCATGTCGTCGGCCGGAATCCGGGTGACAAGGATCGAGGATGTCACCCCCATTCCGCACAACGGGTGCCGCCCGCCGAAGAGGAGGAGAGTGTAATGGCTCGTTATATACAATCTGTTTGTCGCCTCTGTCGGCGTGAAGGCCTCAAACTGTTCCTCAAGGGGGACCGTTGTTATTCCGACAAATGCGCCATCGAGCGCCGCGAATACGGCCCCGGCCAGCATGGGCAGGGGCGCAGGACCAAGCGTTCGGAATTCGGCGTGCAACTGCGCGAAAAGCAGAAGGTGCGCCAGATTTACGGCCTGCTGGAGCGGCAGTTTGCCAAGACCTTTGCCGGCGCCGAGCGGATGAAGGGGGTCACGGGCGACAACCTCATCAAAATCCTCGAGGCCCGCCTCGACAACATGGTCTACCGGATGGGTTTTGCCAATTCGAGAAACGAGGCGCGCATGCTGATCACGCAAAGCCATTTTCTGGTGAACAATAAAAAGGTGACGATTCCCTCCGCGACGCTCAAGGCGGGAGATGTGGTGGCCGTGAAGGAAAAAAGCCGCCGGATGGCCCGGATTGTCGGGGCGCTGGAGGCCAGCGAGCGTAGAGGCATTCCGGAATGGCTGGAGGTCGATAGGCCAAAATTCGAGGCGAAGGTGCGCATGCTCCCCGCGCGCGAGCAGATCACCATGCCGATCGATGAACATTTGATTGTGGAATATTATTCAAAATGAGGGTTCCCGGGCCGCGCCGCCAGTGGCGGATGAAGCGGCCTGGGAGCGGAGCTTGTAGAAGCAAAAAAGAAACTTATTTCAACGCGAAATTAACATATGCGGAGGCAACATGACCCTTATCTATAAAAACTGGCGGAATCTCATCAAGCCCAAATTTCTCGAGATCGAGCCCGAAACCCATTCGGCGGTTTACGGCCGATTTATCGCGAGGCCCCTGGAGCGGGGATTCGGGTTGACCCTGGGGAATGCGCTTCGGAGAATTCTCCTTTCGTCCCTTCAGGGGGCCTCGATCATCTCGGTTAAAATGGATGGCGTCCTTCACGAATTTTCCACCATTCCGGGGGTGAAGGAGGATGTGACCAACATCATCCTGAATTTAAAGGAGCTGAAGCTCAAGCTCCTGACCGGAGAATCGGCCGTAATGAGCCTCAAGGCCTCGCGCCCCGGACTCATTACCGCCAAGGAGATCGAAACGGGGGGGCATGTCGAGATTTTAAACCCCGATCACCCCATCGCCGTGCTGGGGGAGGACGGCAAGCTTTCCATGGAAATGGCGGTGAAGATAGGCAAGGGGTACGAACTCGCGGAACAGCACAAAAACCCGGATGCGCCGGTGGGGACCATTTTTGTCGACTCCAAATTTTCACCGATCGGACGGGTCAATTACACCGTCACCAACGCCCGTGTCGGCCAGGCCACCGACTACGACCGCTTGACGCTCGAGGTTTGGACCAACGGTTCAGTCCTGCCGGAGGATGCGGTCGCCTTTTCGGCCAAAATTCTCAAAGACCAGCTTCAGGTTTTTATCAATTTTGAAGAGGGGCTGGAGCCGGATATCATCGAAGAGCCGAAGGAAACAACGAGGACGAACGAAAACCTGAACCGGCGGGTGGAGGAACTGGAACTCTCGGTCCGTTCGGCCAACTGCCTGCAAAACGCAAACATCAAGTACATCGGCGAGCTGGTGCAGAAATCCGAATCCGAGATGTTGAAGACCAAGAATTTCGGGCGCAAGTCGTTGAACGAAATCAAGGAAATTCTGGCCGAGATGGGGCTCTCGCTGGGCATGAAAATCGAGGGATGGGAGCCCCCCGCGGATGAGCAGACGACACAGATGGAAGAGGTGATCTAGGGGTTAGGGTTTAGCCACTGGGGTCCAGGGTAAAAACAGTGGTTACCCTAGGCCCTAAGCCCTAGACCCTGTATTATATGAGGCATCAAGTCGCGGGTCGAAAACTGGGAAAAACATCGAGCCACCGGTGGGCCATGTTTCGCAACATGGCCACCTCGTTGGTGACACACGAGCGGATCGAAACCACTTTGCACAAGGCCAAGGAACTTCGCTCGATCGCGGATCATATGATCACACTCGGGAAGCGGGGCGACCTCCATGCGCGCCGTCAAGCGCTTTCCTTTATCCGATCCCCCCTGGTGGTCGACAAAATATTTTCTGATCTGGCCCTCCGCTTTAAAGAACGGAACGGCGGCTACACCCGCGTTCTTCATCTGGGGGAACGGGCCGGCGATTCCGCCCCCATGGCGCTCATTGAATATCTCCCCGGCGAAGGGGCCGCGCAGGCAGAGGCGCCCCAAGCCAGGAAAGGGGAGAAAAAACCCGCCACGCGGCAAGCCGCCGTCAAAAAATCCCCCAAGGGGCCGGCGCCCAAAGCGGAAAAGAAAGAGTCCAAAAGAGCGGAGGTCAAGGCCGACAAGAAAACCGAAAAGGAGGCCTTGAAAGCGAAAAAGAAGGAAGAAAAAGCCAAAAGGAAAGAAGAGAAGGCCAAAAAGAAGGAAGAAAAAAAGGCGGCCAAAAAAGAGGCAAGGAAGAAATCAAAGT
>JACPFC010000116.1 GCA_016183175.1 Deltaproteobacteria bacterium | reverse complement strand
GTTCGGGACGGAGTGATGGCGATAATCCGGTCGATGATGCTCTCAAACCCAAAACCGGTCTACCATTTATGCGGTACGAGCCTGGGCATCGACGAATTTTTCGAAATGGTGGCGAAGGTCTCCGGCGTTCCAAAGCCAAACCTCCATCTTCCCATCGGCGTCATCCGCGTTCTGGCAAAAACCACCCAAAAGATCGACGCAATTCTGCGTCGCAAGGATCATCCGATTCTTCCCGATCCGGTGGTCTTTGAAATGGCCTCCAAATACTGGGGCCTCAAATCGCTCTATGCGCGGGACGACCTCGGTTTTGTCTCGCGCAATCCTTATGAGACGCTTCTCGACACGGTCCGCTGGCTTTGTGAGAATCATCCCGGTCTTAAAACCTCAACGGTTCCGGTAAAAGAAATTTCTCCCGCAAGTTCGTCTTGAACTGAAGAAATCTTCCTTTGTTTTCTTTCAGATACAGCATGTGGATAGTTTTTTTACCCATTCAAGTAATAAAAAAAAATTGATTAATTATTATTTTCACCTTACACTCGCTATCCCTGATTGAGAGGAAAACATTTTTTGTTTTTGAGAAGGAGGTATCCAATGAAGAAACTTAATCCTGCCCTGCGTCTTAGAGTTATAATGAGGCGCGTTTCCAGAATATCTGTCCTGTTTCTTTTTTTCATTTTAAGTTTTTTAAAACTTTCCCATGTCAAGGCTCAATTGATCACCGATCCTGTCGGTCTCATATATTCAACATATCTGGGGGGAGCTGGTTACGACGGGGTGAACATGGGGGGCATTACCGTAGATGACTCTGGTAACGTTTATATAACAGGGAGGACCGATTCTTCTGATTTTCCAACCACTGTTGGTGCCTTTGATCGGTCGATCGGGGGCCCTTCTGATGTCTTTGTCGTAAAACTGGATGAAACCGGCGCGCTTCTCTATGCCACTTATTTGGGAGGAAACGGCTCGGAAATTGGCATTGACATTGCCACGGATGCCTCGGGTAACGCCTACGTAACAGGATTTACCAATTCCTCTGATTTCCCAACCACTGCGGGTGCCCTTGATCCGACATTCAACGGTAGCAATGATGCCTTTATCGTAAAACTCGATCCCACCGGCACGAGCCTACTTTATAGTACCTATCTGGGAGGGGAAGGCTTAGATGAAGGCTTTGGCATTGACATTGATCTCGCTGGCAGTGTGTATGTCACTGGAACGACCCAGTCTTCCGGCTTTCCTACCACTTCTGATGCCTTTGACACCACATTTAATGGAATTGCCGATGTTTTTGTGGCTAAGCTGGATGTCTCAGGCGCCACCACGGGATCGTCCAGCCTTCTGTATGGCACCTATCTCGGGGGGAGTGGTAGCGACAATGGAAGTTTCCCTGCAGGTCATGGCCTTGCTGTCGATGCGGCAGGCAATGCATATGTTACGGGACGTACCAGTTCTACTGATTTTCCCGTCACTGCGGATGCTTTTGATCCCACGCTGGATGGAGACGAAGATGCCTTTGTCGTCTTGCTGGATACCGAGGGAACCTTGCTCTATGCTACCTACCTGGGAGGAAGTGGTTTGGATCGTGGTCTAGATATCGCCCTGGATCAGGCCGAGGCTGGTGATACCTACATAACGGGGTATACAACTTCTTCTGATTTTCCTATCAGCCCTGATGCCTTTGATCGAACCCGCGGTGCTTCCGAGGCCTTTGTGGTGAAACTAAATGCATTCGACGGAACTTTTTACTACGGTACATACCTCGGAGGGGCACTGACAGAAACAGGCATTGCCATCTCAACGGACAGCTCTGGCAACGCCTACATAACAGGAATTACCACTTCCTCGGATTTTCCTATTAACACGGGCGCTTTCGATCCCACGCTCAATGGCGGCGCCGACGTTTTTGTTGCAAAGCTGAACCCCTCTGCTACGGATCTTCTCTATGCGAGTTACTTGGGAGGTGCTGGTCCTGATGAACCATATGGTATTGCTATAGATCCTTCGGGTAATGTCTGGGTAATGGGACTTACCAGCTCCGCTAATTTTCCTACAACACCTGAGGCCTTAGACAGATCACTTGGTGGAGGGTACGACGCCTTTGTGGCGAAGCTTGAACTTGTAGCTCTTGAAAACCGGCTACCCATCGCCAATGCAGGGCCAGATCGGCTTGTGACAGAAGGTACGCTTGTAACCCTAAATGGGATAGGAAGCAGTGATCCAGATGCCGATCCCTTAATTTTCAGTTGGATGCAGATCGCTGGACCTACAGTCACGCTTTCTGATCCTACCGCAGTTGCACCCACTTTTATTGCGCCAGCGATTTTAGATGATACGGTGCTCACATTCGAGCTTATCGTGAACGATGGCCAAGTGGATAGTGCGCCCGATACTGTGGACATCACCGTAATTAATGCTCGCCCCGTTGCGGATGCTGGGCCTGATCAAACCGTCGAGGAAGACACACTCGTGACTCTCGATGGATCAGCAAGCACGGATGTTGATGGTGATCCACTAACCTTTAGCTGGTTTCAAATTGGCGGGACAGAAGTAACTTTGTCGGATATTGGTGCGGTTTCGCCCACCTTCATTCCTACGGGAGTCGACGGCGATAACATTTTAAGCTTTGAGCTTATTGTCAACGATGGGCTAAACGACAGCTTTTCGGATTACGTGGATATCATCGTCATTCCGATTGTGCCGGAAGGTTCTTTTGTTTCATCTTTTACTGGAGCAGTTGTTTCCGATGATGCCGGTACTGGCGCAAAAGTGTCCATACCACCTGATGTATTGCAGTTTGATACAGAGATAACAATTTTAGTCACTGGAGTGCCGGAACCTGGCACAACGCCGCTAGAATTTGACAACGCATCCTTTGCGGTTGAATTTGAGCCAAGTGGCACCTTCAATCCTCCCGGTGTGACCATTACCCTTCCTCTTCTTGCCGCGATGACACCAGGAACCCTACTTGATCTTTTTCGGTTCGATCCAGACGCTTCCTCTTTTGTCGACACTGGAATTGATGGGGTAGTGAATGCGGATGGACTTACTGCTACGGCAGAGGGTATTCTAAGTTTCTCGAGTCTTGCCTTCTTTAAAAGTGTGGCCACTGATGCCGATGGCGACGGCGTTCCAGATTCGGAGGACAACTGTCCTGACGACTTCAACTCAGACCAGAATGATCAAGACATTGATGGCTTGGGCGACCTCTGCGACAACGACGTGGACGGGGATGACGTACTCAATGACGCAGACAATTGCCCTGATCTGGCCAACCCAACTCAGGCCGATTTGGACGAAGATGGTATCGGGGATGACTGCGACGACGACGATGACGGTGATGGCGTTCCGGATGGGAGCGATTCCTGTCCTGATACCCTGAGCGGCGTGCCCATCAATGCAGAGGGTTGCAGTGGTCCGCAATTTATTACCTTGGAGTGCCCCGGGCCGGCCTCTTTCCTCAACCATGGACGGTTCGTCAGTTGCGTAGCGCACGCGGCCAGCGACGCGGTGAATCAGAGCCTCATCTCTCCGGAGGAGAAGGCTCAATTTATCCAGGATGCCGCCCACACGAAGTGAGTGGCTCGGATATGGGGAAGACAATCGGGAGCGCTATTTGTAAAGCTCGTCGAGAGCCCGACGGGCTTCAGCATAATCGGATTTAATCTTTAAAGTTTCTTCAAATTCCTTCCTTGCGGCTTCGCGGTTGCCTTTAGACATATAAACCGTGCCAAGATTATAGTGAGCATCCGCATTTTCCGGTTGGAACTTCAAGGCCATCCGGTATTCATGAATAGCTACTTCCAACCGACCTTGAATTGCATAGGCGTTCGCAAGATTGTAATGGGCATCCCCAAAATCCCTGTCTAATTTCAACGCGAAATTATATTCTTGGACTGCGGCATCATACCGGCCCTGATCAGCATACACGTTTCCAAGGTTGCTGTGGGCCATAGCGCTACCCGGTTGTAGCTTTAGGACCATCTGGTATGCCTCTATGGCCTCGTTCAAGCGGCCGAGATTTTTATAAGCTATGCCCAAGTTATTGTAAGCTTTGATATTGTTTGGTTCCAGTTTTAATACCAGCAGGTATTCCTGAATTGCGGCATCATACCGGCCCTGATCATCATAGACGCCCCCCAAGTTGCCATGGGCGTCAGCATAGTTCGGGTCCAGGTCTGATGCGATATGAGATTGACGAATGGCGGCCTCAAGCATTCCTTTATTTTTATAGGCTACCGCCAGATTATTGTTGGGCCTTGCCTTTTTGGGAGCCTTGGCGACCACATCCCGCCACAAGACCATATCGTCTTTCCAAATTGCGTTACGCCGGTAAGCGGCAGTTGAGAATAACAGGACAACGATGCCGATGCCGGCCATGCCCCATTTGGGCGATATCCATTTCCTGCCGATGTGCAGGGAGGCGCCGACGCTTGTGAATAACCCTATACTCGGCAGATAGACTCGGTGTTCGAAGATGACATCGCTGATTGGAATGATGGAGGACTCAATCGAAAGGGTCAGAAAGAACCAGAGAATCCCGAAGGCGATGAGTTTGAGTCGAGGGTTGAGTCCTCTAAAAAGATTGACCGCCAAGGCCAAGAGGGAAACGATAAAAATAAATGACGTTGCCACTGATGCGTCAAACAGGGAATGATAAATCGGATAATCATAATCGAGATTCTGGTTGATGGGGAAAACAAGCAACCGGAGATAGGTGACAATCACCCGAAACTGGGTGAAAAGATATTCTACACGGCTGATCGCGGTGGTGTCGCGGGCAAACCTTTCCGCCTCGCCGAGGGCATTTCCTTGGGAGAGAGGAATAATCGACAGAGTGAGGAGAAAGGGGATGAGGGTTTTCCATTGCTTGATGGTCAAGGGCTTAAAGAAGACCATTTCCACCGCCAAGATCATGAATGGCAGAGTAAAGCTGTTCTCCTTTGTCTTCATCGCCAGGACAGTTGCCGTAAGGGAAGCGACATACCAGAACAATCGACCGCCAAACCGCCACTTCAGATAGCAGACCAACGCCAACAGATAAAACAAGGTCATCAGGGAGGCGAATCGTTGAACAATATAGGTGATCGCCTGGGTTTGAACGGGATGCGCGATGAATAGAAGCGCTGTTGCCAAGGCGATCGATGTATCGGGGGCTTTCCCGCTGGCGCCCCTGTACCCCCCCTTCGCTCGCACGGAATCAATCCGACGCTCGCTCACTTGAACGGCCGCAAAGAGGAGAAGGATCAGGGAGTAAACCAAAAACCCATTCGTGATGTGAATGAGTATATTAACGAGGTGATAGCCGAAAACATTGAGACCGCCGAAATGGTAATTGAGGGCAAACGAGAGGAAACCCACATACCGGGTGCCGGAAAAATCCCGGAAATTGGCAAGATTCTTGATCTGGGGATTCTCGACAAGGTTGAGCCTGTCATCGAAATGAAAGGGGGATGAAAAGGTATTGGAGTAGATGAGGACGGCTACCAAGGCAAGTAGAATAAGGACTGGCAGGGGCTTGACCAAGAGGGCCAAGGGGCCCTTCGCCTGAGCCTCATTTTGATGTTTAGTTGAAATTTTCTTCACAGCCTCCGTGTGGAAGGAACCGAAAACATAACATTTATTTTGGAGGGATTGCCACAAGAAGATTTGTGCTTTTGGTGCGGGGCAGTTGTCTTTCGCCTTGGAGGCCCATCTATGGAATTTTTGTGGTATTGCCAGGTTTGAGGGTTTATCTTGAACTTTTTTCTGCTGGCGAGTAAGCCTCTGAAACTTTTGTGACCCTCCCCGATCCGGTGGTCTTTGAAATGGCCTCCAAATACTGGGGCCTCAAATCGCTCTATGCGCAAGACGACCTCGGTTTTGTCTCCCGCAACCCCTATGAAACACTCCTTGATACCGTCCGTTGGCTCCGTGAAAATCACCCCGAGCTCAAGACATCCGGGGTGGAGGATTTGCACCCCTCGCTTGACCCCTCTACTTAGATTCTTGTCATGCAACTTCGACCCATTTTGCGATGAAGTTTACGGACCATTTGGGGGTCCCATTGAACCATTTGGCCGGCGCCTGCCCGCCAGCTTTTTGGAGGGGCCCTCCCGCCTTTGACAAGTCCTTATCATCTGTTTTATAGCTTTAAAGAAGCAAATCATCCGGCTTTGCCGGTGATTTGCGCGGGGTTTGGCCCGCCACAAAGTATTGGCGGGCGAAATACATCAACGCGAGTAGCATCAAACGGGCCGAAAGGGCCCCAAATATAATGAAACATACAATTTCCGTTCTTGTTGAAAACGAATTCGGCGTTCTGGCGCGGGTGGCGAGCCTCTTTTCGGGGCGCGGCTACAATATTTCGAGTCTGACGGTGGCCGAGACGCTCGACCCGAGGGTTTCACGAATGACCATCGTCACCGAGGGGAGCGATGCGGTGCTCGAGCAGATTGTCAAACAGTTGAACAAGCTGGTCAATGTCATCAAGGTCCACGATGTCACCATGGAAAATCCCATCAACCGGACGCTGGCCCTCGTAAAAGTGCCTTTAAAAACCGGAGACGGAGGCGATGTCGCGGGGGTGATCAGGGAACTGGGGGGCGAGGTGCTCGATTCGGATCGCAAATGCTGTATCGCCGAGTTTCGGGGCGATGAATCGAAAATCGCCTCCGTGATCGAGAGGCTTAGGCCTTTCGGAATTTTGGAGTTCGAGCAAACGGGAAATATCGCGATGCAAAAGGGGACGAAGGTCATTTGAAGAAACATTCTTTCATTGCGCGGGAAGGGTATCCGCTTATTGCCATTGCGGCGGCAATGGCTATTGTGGCCTGGTTTATCCACTGGATTGCCTTTGGCGCATCCGCGGCGGTTTTTGTTTTTGTCGTTTATTTTTTCAGAAATCCCCGGCGCGAGGTTCCCTGTGGGAATGGTCTGGTGGTGTCCCCGGCGGACGGCAAGGTCATCGGAATTGAAGAAGTGGAGGAGAAGCGGTTTATCCACTCGCCCATGAAGCGGATCAGCATTTTTATGTCGCCGCTCAACGTGCATGTCAACCGCGTTCCGGTGACGGGCGTTGTAAAAAAGGTGAGCTACAACAAAGGAAAGTTTTTTCCGGCGTTTGCCGAAAAGGCCTCGCTGGATAATGAGCAGAATGCGGTGGTGATGGAGTGCGGGACGGGTGATCCGGTTTTATTTGTGCAGATCGCGGGATGGCTGGCGCGCCGCATTGTCTGCCATGCACGCGAAGGGGAGATGTGGCAGAAAGGGGCGGTCTACGGGCTTATCCGTTTTGGCTCGCGTGTGGATGTGTATGTGCCGATGTCGTACACGATTGATGTCTCGCTGAATCAAAGGGTGAAGGCGGGAGAGAGCGTGATTGCGGAGGAAAAAAAATAAGCGAGCAAACTGGCTTTGCCAGTTGCGAGCGCGGGGCATGGGGCTATTGCGAGGCGAACAAAATTAAAAAGTTGCGAGTAGCAACATTGCGAGCCGAGCAGGGCCCCATTCAAAATGAAAAGGGATGGAATAAAAAAGGGGATCTACATTCTGCCGAATCTGTTTACGACTGCGAATCTCTTCTGCGGTTTCTTTGCCGTTATCCGCGCCATCAACGGCGATTTTCTTACGGCCGCCTGGATGATCCTTTTTGCGGGAGTGTTCGATTTTCTGGACGGGCGGGTGGCGCGGTTGACCAGGACGCAAAGTCCCTTTGGCCTTGAATATGATTCGTTGGTCGATCTGGCGTCGTTTGGTTTGGCGCCGGCAATTTTGATGTATACCTGGTCCCTTTTGCATTTCAAACGCTTCGGGTGGTCGGCCGCTTTTTTGTTTTTTGCCTGCGGGGCGTTGCGTCTGGCCCGGTTTAATGTGCAGGCGGCCAATGTGGAAAAAAAGAGTTTTCAGGGGCTTCCGATTCCGGCGGCCGCCTACTGTTTGGCCAGTTACATCATTTTGTATCACCATTTGTTCGGTCCGGGCGCCGCGGAAAGCTACGCCATGGTGTTTATGACCTTTGTGTTGGCTCTGTTGATGGTGAGCAACGTCCCTTACCGAAGTTTCAAGGTTCTGGATTTCAACCGCAGGGCCAGCTTTTTCTATCTTGTTTTGCTGGTGGCGGCCCTTTTCGTGATCGCCTCGGAGCCGGCGGTGATGATTTTTGTCGTCTCCGCCGGCTATGTGGTGATGGGGATCGTCGAGGAGATCATCCGGTCGCCGCGCAAGATCCGGACTTTTGCCGATTTTTTGTCGCATTATTTTCGTGAGCCGGAAGGGGAGGAAGAAACGGAAGGGAAAAGAAGGACATTGAAGGTCATCGGCATCAAGGAAGGCGCCGACAAGGACAGGCGTAATCTTGTGTGATATAACCACCCATAATCACTCTTAAATTTATTTTTTCTTATCTCAAAAAAGTTAGCAACTTCCGGATCGATCTGCCGATATATGGGGGTAGGGCGGTAAAGTGCCGCCCCAAAATTTTTTTAGGAGGATTTTTTTATGGCCGATTTAACTGCCTGTCCCGCCGGGATGAAACTGACCTCGGGCGATGTTGCGAATCACCCCGAGTTGAGCGGTAAGCCTGCGTTGTGTGTTGATGAGACAGAGGAACCAACGCCCAGTTCACTCGTTACGAGGGGCCTCAGTCTGGGGCAAAGTTTGAACTGATCGCCAGCCGAGGCGGCACCACTTCCATCGTGGCCCGCGGTGACGATGTGGCCGCATTGAGGCGACAGATGAGCGAATTAATCAACACGGATTCATCGGTCACTGGAGTTGAAGTCAAAGATGTTGTTCCATCGAACGAACGGACGGAGTTATTGGCGCAATACCCGGAGTTTGCCGGTCCAAACCAGCCGGCCGTTTTCGTTACCTGGCCTGAAGCCAAGGCCTATTGCGAGGCCCAAGGAAAGCGACTCCCCACGGGAGAAGAATGGGAAAGAGCGGCCCGGGGTCCGCAAGGATACGAATATGGAACCCACAGCGGCACATTAAATCATCAGGAAGCTCAATACTGCAGTGTGAGTGAAGCTGTTCATGCCACTAATGAGAGTGACGTTGTTCATGCCGCTGTTGATGTTAAATCTTTTCAGCCTAATGGTTATGGAGTTTATGACATGACGGGGAATGTGTGGGAATGGACGTTGGAAGATTATCAAGAACACGGAACTAAGGGCTTTCGCGGCGGTTCCTGGTACATCATCTTCCCGGCTACCTCGCCGCGTCCTACCGCGGCTACGGCCTCCCCGAGAGTCGCTACGGCAGTATCGGGTTTCGTTGCGTTGGGCCGCCCCCCAGGACTAAAGAGTAACCCTTTGTTCTCTTAAACTATAACCCTGTCTTGCCGCTGTCCGCCTCCAGCGGAGAGCGTGAGGGTGGGGGATTTTATTTTTAAATGGTTCTTGGCACTTGGAAAATTCCTGTGATATTCTGATACTGCCGGGATGGTTTCCCGTTTACTCTTATGACTTTGACGCCTGAAACGACAAAAGAAATGGTCCGGCGGCTTGTCGCCGAATTCAAGCCGTTGAAAATTATCCTGTTTGGTTCTCAGGCTTGGGGAAAACCGGGGCCGGATAGCGACATTGATTTGTTTGTTATTGTTGAAAAGAGTGAATTGACCCGTGCCAGGCGCGCCGCTCGAGCGTATCGATGTCTGCATGGTTTAAGTTTCCCAAAGGATATTTTGGTAAGAACTCAGGCGGAAGTGGATAAGTACAAAAATGTTTATGCCTCTCTTGAATGTCAGGTTCTGGAGAAGGGTAAAATCCTTTATGGATGAGGCGAAAATCGAACTGGTAAGAAGCTGGTTGTCCAAGGCAGAACACGATATTGAAGCAGCCAGAATCATTTCTGAATCCGACACACCATTTCTTGATACCGCTATTTATCATTGCCGATGCCCATCCTGAAAAAAGTCTGAAAAAGTGATTTGCGAGACAGTCCGGTTTTCATAGACCATGAGTGCTTGCCAGAGGCTTTTGATTGGGTTATTCATGTCAATCCGTTTTCATGGCTGATACCATCAAAATTTTCGACACCACGCTCCGCGACGGCGAGCAGTCGCCCGGATGTAGCATGAATCTGGAGGAAAAACTCCGGATGGCGGTTCAACTGGCCAAGCTGAATGTCGATGTCATCGAGGCTGGTTTTCCCATCGCCTCGCCGGGGGATTTTGAGGCGGTGCACCGGATTGCCAAGGAGGTGAAAGGGGTCACGATTGCCGGTCTCGCACGGGCCAACAAGATCGACATCGACCGTTGCTGGGAGGCGGTGAAGGGGGCCGAGAAAAATCGGATCCACACCTTTATCGCCACTTCGCCCATCCATATGAAGCACAAGCTCCGAAAAGAGCCGGATGAGGTGCTCAAGGATGCCGTCCTTGCGGTGCGGCATGCGCGGAAATATACGGAGGATGTCGAGTTCTCCGCGGAAGACGCCACGCGGAGCGAGCCGGAATTCCTCGTCAAGGTTTTTGGCGAGGTGATCGAGGCGGGGGCGACGACCATCAATGTTCCCGATACGGTCGGTTACGCCGTGCCGTCCCAGTTTGGGCCACTCATTGCCTATTTGAGGGCCAACATCCCAAACATCGGAAAAGCGGTTATCAGTGTCCATTGTCACAACGATCTCGGTTTGGCGGTGGCCAACTCGCTGGCCGCGGTGGAAAACGGGGCGCGTCAGGTGGAATGCACGGTGAACGGCATCGGTGAGCGGGCCGGCAACGCCTCGATGGAGGAAATTGTCATGACGCTCAATGTGCGGAAAGACAAACTTCCTTTCAAGACGCGCATCAGACCGGAACAGATATTCCCTTCCTCCAAACTGCTTACCTTCATTACGGGCATCAGCGTCCAGCCCAACAAGGCGATTGTCGGCGAAAACGCCTTCGCGCATGAGGCGGGGATTCACCAGGATGGGGTGCTGAAATACCAGCAGACCTACGAGATCATGACGCCGGAGTCGGTGGGAATTCCCAAAAACAAGCTGGTGCTGGGAAAACATTCCGGCCGGCATGCCTTTCGCGACCGGCTGAACGATTTGGGAACACCGCTGGAAGCGGCCCTGCTGGAGCAGGCCTTCAATGCCTTTAAGGCCTTGGCGGATAAAAAAAAGAATGTCTACGACGAAGACATCATGACGATTGTCGAGTCACTGATGGAAAAGGCGGAACGCTACCAGTTTGAATCGCTCCATGTGGTGAGTGGAACGGAAGAGACGCCGAAGGCGATGGTGCGCGTCAAAATAGACGGAGAGAGCCGTGAGGTCAATGAAACGGGAGACGGCCCTGTGGACGCGGTCTATCGGGCGATCAAAAAAATCACCGGCTTCAAGGGGGCGCTGAATAAATATGTCGTCAATGCCATCACGGGGGAAACGGATGCCCAGGGAGAGGTTTTGGTGACGCTGGAGGATGAGGGGAAAACGGTCCGAGGGACCGGGGCGCATACCGATATTGTGGTGGCCTCGGCGCTGGCGTTTCTCTCGGCGTTGAATCGGTTGGAGTATTATCAGAAGAAAAAAGGGGGGAAGGGGATTTGAAAGGCAGTGGATGGCGAATGGTGGATAGTGGATGGTGAGAATGCGATGTTATTTTTGCCACAAGCCGATCGAGATTAAAGAGCGGGTTGGCCGTCAGGAGCGTTGCCCTTTTTGCGATCGCGATCTGCATATCTGCAAAAACTGCGAATTTTACGGCGTGACCGCCTACAACGAATGCCGGGAGCCGCAGGCCGAGCGGGTGGTGGACAAGGAAAAATCGAACTTCTGCGATTATTTTGTTTTTGCCAAGCGCGTGTATGATGGTCCAGCGGACAATCCGGCCGCCGCGGCGAAAAAGAAACTGGAGGCGTTGTTTAAGAGGTAGGGGCGCAATTAATTGCGCCCCTACAACCATTTCTCTCTTGCCTTGCCCCCTTTTTAGATATATCATATATACAAGATATCTAACAGGGGATTTTTATGACAATACCCATGATAATCCGTGTGGAAGACAAAATCAAAAACAGGTTGAGTTGCCTGGCGCGGGCGGAGGGAAAAACGACCAGCCAGGTTATCCGCGAATTGATTGACCATTATGTGGAAGACCGCGACATCACCGGCTACATTGACGATCTCTGGTCGCGTATCCGCAAAAAAATTACTTCCCGCGGTTTTGGCCAAAAAGATATTCCGGGAATTGTGCGGCAGGTGCGTTCCTCCAAAAATTGAATGAGAGTTGTGGTTGATACGAATGTCTTTGTCTCCTCCTTCTTTGGCGGTTATCCCCGAAAGGTGATCGATTTGTGGAAAAAGGGGGAGATCGCGCTCTGTTTGACCAGTCCGATTGTTCAGGAATATGTGGAAGTCTTGAGCCGCATGGGGCTTGTTGGGGAGCCTGAACTTGAGGATCTGCTCGATTTGTTCAGGAAAAACTTTAACGCCCTTTTTACGGCAAAGACACCCAAGATAGAGGTTGTCAGGGATCCGGATGACAACAAATTTATTGAGTGTGCCGTGGCCCTGAAGGCCGATTGCATCGTTTCGGGAGACAGGGATTTAACGGTTCTCAAAAATTACATGGGGATTTCGATTTCAACTCCAAAACAATTTGTCTTGAAATTTGCATGAACGATGCCCGTATTCAGTTGGGATTCACTGACAGTGAACGCGCCATAACCGTCTTGCCAGGCAAATTTGTGATTATCTCCAAATTTTTCATTCACCCATTTGGATGAATTTGCCTTGATTCGCCGCAAGAGATCAGCAATGGTGGTATATGCCATCCTTCAAAATAGCAGTTCTCCCCGGCGATGGGATTGGTCCGGAAGTAACCAAAGAGGCGATCAAGGTTCTTCAGGTTCTCGAAAAAACCGAGGGGATCTCGTTTGAGTTCGAAGAGGCCGCCGTTGGCGGCGCCGCCTATGATCAGTCGGGCAAACCGCTTCCCGATGCGAGTCTCAAACTCGCCAAAAAATCGGATGCCGTTTTGCTGGGGGCGGTCGGGGGACCAAAGTGGGAGACACTCGATTATTCCGTTCGTCCGGAACGGGCCCTCTTGGGCTTGCGCGAGGAGTTGGGATTGTTTGCAAACTTGCGTCCCGCGACCGTTTTCAAACCGTTGATCGACGCCTCGACGCTCAAGCCGGAGGTGATTGAAGGAATCGACTTGATGGTGGTCCGTGAATTGACGGGGGGGATCTATTTCGGCAAGCCGCGCGGGATTTCAAAACTTCCGGACGGTCAACAGCAGGGGCTCAATACGCTGGTTTACACAACGCGCGAAATCGAGCGGGTCGCAAAAATGGCCTTCGAGCTGGCGCAGAAGCGCCGGAAAAAGGTCGTCTCGGTCGACAAGGCCAATGTGCTGGAGGCGACCGTGCTGGAGGCGACCGAGCTCTGGCGGAATGTGGTTACCAAGGTCCATAAAAATTATTCCGATGTCGAATTGGGCCACATGTATGTGGACAACTGCTCCATGCAATTGATCCGCAACCCCAAACAGTTCGACGTGATTGTCACCACGAATCTGTTCGGCGATATTTTAAGCGACGAGGCGGCCATGCTGACCGGCTCCATCGGGATGCTCCCCTCGGCCTCGTTGAACGGATCGTCGCGCGGGATGTACGAGCCGGTGCACGGTTCGGCCCCCGACATCGCGGGAAGGGGGATCGCCAATCCCATTGCCGCCATTCTATCGGCGGCGATGATGCTTCGCTATTCGTTCAACCGTCCGGAGGCCGCCCAAAAAGTTCAGCAGGCGGTTGCGGAGGTTCTTACAAAGGGGTATCGGACGGCGGATATCCATACCGAGGGGACAAAAAAGGTGGGGACAAACAAGATGGGGGAGGCGATTTGTAAAGAGATGCTTGCAAAGGCGAGATAGCGGAAATCAGAAAGCAGAAATCAGAGAGCGGAGAAATTCATCCGATTTCTGCTATCGGCTTTCTGCTCTCTGCTTTCTCGCAGTTGCAAAGAAACGATGAAGAAAAAATCCAAATACAATGTCGCCATAGCCGGCGCCACCGGCGCGGTGGGTCAGGAATTCTTGAGGGTTTTGGAAAAAAGGAATTTTCCGATCGGAGAACTCCGTCTGCTGGCATCGAATCGTTCAGCCGGCAAGAAAATGAAGTTCAAGGGAAAAGAATATCCCATTGCCGAATTAAAGGCCGATTCGTTTGGGGGAATCGATATCGCCCTCTTTTCGGCCGGCGGAAGCCGGAGCAAGGAATTCGCTCCGCATGCCGTCAAGGCGGGGGCCGTCGTCATCGATAATTCCAGCGCCTTCCGGATGAACTCGGAAGTCCCGCTGGTGATTCCGGAAATCAACCCCGACGACATCAAAAAACACAAGGGGATCATCGCCAACCCCAACTGCACCACCATCATTGCCGCGATGGCGGTCTGGCCGATCCACAAAATCGCCAAAGTCAAAAGGATGGTGGTGGCCACCTATCAGGCGGTTTCAGGCGCCGGGGCAAAGGCCCTCAATGAACTGGAAACGCAGACCCGGGACTTTCTTTCGGGAAAACCGGTCAAAAAAAACGTCTTCAGGCATCAGATTGCCTTTAATCTTTTTTCCCACGACTCCAGCGTCGGGCCGGAGGGTTATTCGGAGGAGGAAATCAAGGTGATTCGCGAAACCCGGAAAATCTTCCATGACGATTCCATCCTTGTCTCGCCGACCGCTGTCCGTGTGCCGGTTTTCCGCGCCCATGCCGAGGCGATTCATCTGGAATTGGAGTGGCCCGTCACCGTCGAAGAGGCGAAGGAGGCTCTACAAAAAATGCCCGGCGTCAAAATTGTGGACGAACCGGCAAAAAACCGCTTTCCCATGCCCCTATCGGCCTCCGGCCATGACGAGGTGTTTGTGGGGCGCATCCGCAAAGACTTAGGTCTTGACAACGGTTTAAACCTCTTTGTCTGCGGCGACCAGCTTTTAAAGGGGGCTGCATTAAATGCCGTGCAAATCGCCGAAAAACTGATATAATAAAAGCGGGTCCATCCAAATTACCCCGCATGAGATTAAAGCGTTTATCCATTCCCGGGCTGGCGGTCTTGCTTTTGACATGCACCGTTTTTGCCGCAGGCCCGGCCGGTGCCGCGCCCATTGAGGAAAAAGAGCCGGCCTCAGGGGGTGCGCCGCTGGATGTCCTTTCATCCCAAGCCTCCCAGATTTTTGTTCCCCAAACCGGCGATTTCAAGGACCGGTTTATCCTCGCCATCCTTGATGCGGAAATACAAATCATCGACACCGAAACGTGGGATTTGGCGGTCGACCAGCCGACCGGTTTTGACGATTCCATCGGCGGAATGGCCCTTTTGGGAAACGGGACCAGCCTTATCGTTACCCTGGAAGGGGGGGACCTGGCGCGGATTGAACTGGATAATATCGGGGAGGAAAACGACGAGGTCGAGAGTTCTTCGGACAGCGACGAAGAAGACACCGAGACCGACTGCGACGACGGCGAAGACGACGATGACGACGGCGACACCGATTGTGACGATTCCGACTGCGCCGACGACGATGCCTGTGAGGATGTCGAGACCGATTGCGATGACGACGAAGATGATGACGACGACGGCGACACCGACTGCGACGATTCCGATTGCGCCGACGACAGCGCCTGCACCGGAGAGGAAGAGACCGACGGCGCGGCGGGGGAGGATTCCAGCGATCCGCGGATCTTTGTCCTTTCCGATGAAACCGAAGGGGGAACGCTTGGGGCGATTGCGGCGGATACGGATGAAGGGGACGAGGTGGTTTATTTTCTCAACATCGATGATTCCCTTCTCCTTGTCTACGACTTCGAGGCGGATTCCCTTGCCTCGATCGAGCTCGATTCGGCCCCCGCCGACATTGTCTTTGCCGATGGGAGCGACGGGCAAAAAGTGTATGTCTCGGCGGCCGAGGGGAGTGTGTATGTTCTGGAAGAGGGAGGCTCCGAGGTCGGCACGATTACTATTGATGCGGACGCCGCGGGTTACACAGCCGATCCCGATTTGGGGGCCATTGCGGCAACGCCGGACGGTGAATTTATATATGTGGTCGATACGACCAATGATGTCGTCTGGGTGATCGATGCATCCAGCGACGAGGTGGTCGATCAGCAGAGCGGAAACAGCGACGATCCGGTCTTTATCGATTCGGACGAAAATTCCGGCCTTGACGATATTTTTCTCGTCGATGTCACGAGTCCTACCAGTGTTTACGGTTATGTCTCCGGGGCGGAGGGCCTGACCATCCTCGATGCCTCGGACCCCGACTCGGCCGCCGACGATCCGAAAATTGTCGATCAGGACACCTCCACCACCGATGTCCTCGACCCCTTGGCTTTATCCGGTGTTCCCGGTCCTGTCGCCGCGTCCACCGTGGATGACGGCTATGTCTACACCTCCAACGGCGACGCGACCGTCTCGGTGATCACCGAAAACCCTTTTGTCACGATCGACGAAGACACCTCAATTAGTCTTGACGGAACGACCACCACCTTCAGCCTCACCTTTCAGTCGGATGAGGCGGGAACCTACCGGATGTTTGTCAATTCCGACATCACGGAGTCTTCCGGCACCGAACTTCAGGGGGAAACCGACTTGACCGACGCCGACACCGATGTCACGACGGATACGATTGACATTGACGATCTCGACCGGGAGGTTTTTGAAGAGGGGACAAACCGGATTTTTATTTTTGTGGAGGACGCCGACGGCAATCTTGGGCGCGACGCGGTGGATATCGATGTTGACCGCCCTCCTCCGGCCACGACCATCACCAGCACGCATTTCGGCAATGAGAAGGCCTATGTGACGTTCGACAAGCTGACCGACGAAGACATCAACCTCTATCACATCTACGCCGAACCGGCGGAGAGCCAGTCAAGCCCCTCATGCCCCGGCTCAATCGACTTCGGCTCACCGGAGGCGGAAGGGGAACTCGATCATGACGCCTGTGGAGAGGATTGCGAAGGGAAGGTAACCGGCCTGACCAACGGCGTTGCCTATTGCGTGGCCGTTCAGGCTGAGGATGACGGGGGACAGCTTGGCGAAATTGCCACGTCCTCCGATGTCGTCTTTCCCGAGCGGACGGTGGGAGCGGCAGGTATTTTGGGGGAGACGGGGTGCTCATTAAATGCAGGGGCTAGGGGTCAGGGTTTAGGGTTTAGGGTTATTTTTATTTTACCTTTTTTGTTTTTACTACTGATGCGGCATCGGAAGATGGTTTCAATCCTGGTCCTTCTTTTGTTTCCGGTGGTCGCGTTTGCAACGGACGATGCCTATGTCCAGCCGGCATCGACGACTTCGACTCCGCCGCAGGAAGGGGTGAGGGTGGAGCAGATCAACGAATCGGCGGGGGTGGTGGCAACGCCGCCGGTAGAGACCACGACCACTCCGGAGATGATTGAATCTCCCTCGAATATAGTCATCGGCAAGAAACCCGAATGGAAATGGTTTTCTTTCGAGCTGAAAGGTTCAATGTGGTTTCCCCAGAATGACGTCGTCAAGGATTTTTACGGGACATGTTGTAATCTGGGGGCGGAGGCCGAGTTTGGCCTTCTTTACAAGTCGAAATTCAACGCCACGGTGGCAGTCGGGTTTTTCCACGACAGCGGTCAGGCGGTGGGGGTCGATTCGGGGGACGCGTCGGGCGATAAAACAAGCCTGTGGCTTATTCCCATCCGCAACAGTTTTATTTTTCGCATCGATTACAAAAACGAACAGGTTGTCGTTCCCTATGTGGGCGCCGGTCTGGATTATGTGTTTTTTCGTGAGAGTGTGGATAGCGACTCGATCAAGGGGTTAAAATTCGGTTTTCACGGCATGGGGGGATTGGCCTTCCTGCTGGATCGGATTGAAGACATCGGCGATACGCTCGAAGCAAAGGGGATTGATGACGTTTATTTCACCATCGAAGGGCGTTACAGCAAGATCGACAGTTTTAAATCAACCGGCCTCGACCTTTCCGGTTTTTCCGCCTATTTTGGATTGTTGATGGCCTTCTGATTTGTTGTTGGTGGATGGTGAATAGTGGATGGTGGATAGTGGCAATTCGAATCAAGCTTACACTTCAGTACAAAGGAACCGCTTATTGCGGCTGGCAGGTCCAACCGAACGGCGTCACGATTCAGGAAATTCTGGAGAAGACCCTCCATCGCCTGTTTCAGAAAAAAATAAACGTTATCGGTTCAGGCAGGACCGACTCCGGCGTGCATGCGCTGGGGCAGGTGGGGCATTTTGATGTTCCGGTGGATGGTGGATCGTGGATGGTGGATGGTAAACTACAAAGATTTGTACACAGTTTAAACTCACTTCTTCCTGATGACATTGCCGTCATTGATGCCAAGATTGTTCCCGACACCTTCCACGCCCAAAAATCGGCGAAGAAAAAAATCTATGACTATTTTATTCTCAATTCCCGCATCCGTTCCCCGTTTTTGACCGACACTGTCTGGCAGATTCCCGTCCCACTTGACATAAAGAAGATGCGTCAGGCCGCAAAACTTCTGATTGGCGAGCACGACTTCAGGGCCTTTTGCGCCTCGGACAGCACCGCCAAGACAACCGTCCGACAAATTTATCGGATATCGATTGGAAAAATCCCCCTTAATCCCCCTTTGACAAAGGGGGAATCAAAGGGGGATTTGATCAGAATTGCAATTAGCGGCAACGGCTTCTTAAAATATATGGTCCGCAACGTTGTCGGCACTTTGGTGGAGGTGGGGAAGGGGAGGATGACGGTGACTGAATTCAAGAAGGCCTTCAGAAGTTGCGACCGGAAACGGACGGGCCAGACCGCCCCGGCGAGGGGGTTGGTGTTGCGGAAGGTTGTTTATTAACCGTTATTAGTCTACAAACGTGATTTTCGACGGTGTTCCGATTCCCAAAAAGCTTGTTGTGACGGCCCCGGGAATGTTCCCGCCATTGTAAATGACATCGATCATTTCATCCAGAAAATTCCCTTTGTAAACAGCTTTATAAAGGTCGTTGGCATATTTATGAATTAGATAAGCAACCGTGGCCGCCACGTCATCCTGAAACTTTCCGCCGAGTCCGCCGATGTAACTGCTGATGGCATTTTGTATTTCCTCAACCGATGCCCCCGATTCCCACAAGCTGTTGACCTCACTGACCAGCGTGTCCAGGTATGATGTGAAATTATTTTCGTTGATCCCCGCCTGATCGAAGTCGTGACCGGCTTGGCTCACATGCGAAGCCATTTTTTCCGCCGCCGAAGAATCATAGGTGACCGTTCCCCCTTCCTCTTTTGCTTCGCCCTCTGCTTCCTGCATCGCCTCTTCATTTTCCAGAGCTGTCGCCTCATAACCGGTCAGGCTCATCCCGGCGGCGGCCACGACCGCCTTGTAATTGTTGATGGCCGTTATGTTTTCATCCTGATCGTGCCAACTGCCTTGAGTTTCTCCATCCGCCGACAAGGCGGTCGTCCAGAAAGCGGTCGATCCGCCGTAGTTCCCCACCGCCCCCGTCTGGGTTTCCAGAAGCATTACAACCAGTTTGTCGTTCTCGTTATAGTTTGCGTGCGAGGCGCTGTCGTAGTCGAGCATCGTTTCGAGGGTGACGATTGCCGGCCCGAACAGCGTGCCGAAATTGGCGCTGTCGTTTGTGGCGACAGTAAGGGTCAAATATTGGATCAGCAAGGCCTGATCAGCCTCGCTTAAACCGGCTGAATCCCACGCCGCAAAGAGATCGGTCCAGATTTCGGCGACGCTATCGCCGCTTGGGTCATCGATATATCCATACAGGGCCTCCAGCGCCTCCTCTGCAGATGTTTGAAGCTCGGAGGACAGCGTGCCGTCGGTATATTGCGAAATGGTCGAAGAGGTGAGCCCTTCAACGGAATCGTTGTATCCGGAAATGACATCGAGATTGCTTTCCTCACTTTCATCCTCGAACAATTCATCATAAAACGAATCGGTCGAATCGGCCCAATAGCAATTCTTCAAAAGATCGGTGGGCCAGGTGGTCTTCATCGTTTCCAGATCGGCCTCGGTGATGCCGCTGGAAAAATAGAAAACGATATCGGCGGCGTTTTCGAAGGTCACATAGGCATACGTGGCGGGGTCGGTCGATGTGTCTTCAACCTTAAAAGTGTAAGTGCCGTTATCCGAGCTAACCAGCGTCCAGTGCTGGCTGGAATCGGTCTTGATAAAAACGTTCTGGGCATCGAGCGTGGAATCCCGGTCGGCCAGTGCCGCGTCGATGTCATCCTGGTTCATGAATCCGTCGCTGTTGTAATCGCTGATCACTTCTCCGTCGTCGTTGGTGATCCCTTCGTCTTTTAGATAATCTTCATCGGTGTCTTCGCCAAAGGGGTTTGTGGAGCCACTGCTCATGGAGTAGGTATAGGTGCCGCCGTCCAAGTCGAGGTCCGAAATGCTCACGTCTTCGCCGTCGGTGGCGTCAATCGAGTGTTCCTGAATATCGACATATTCATCATCCACCGCATCTTCAAGGCTGTCCGCTTTTTCCAGTTCCGCTTCCACCTCGGCCAGCAATTCCTCGGCGTCGGCCCGTTCGGCGTCGTCGTCAATGCCGTCGACGGCATCCTCCAGCTCATCGGCGGCATTGTCCAACTCATCCTTGTAGGCGGAGATTTCCTCGTCGAGTTCGGCCTTCGCCTCCTCGAGTTCGTCCTCCGACAAATCGGCCCACTCGGTCTGCAACAGGGCATCCAACTCTTCGGTCGTCATGCTGACCAAATCTTCAACGCTGTAACCACCAATGCTATATGACATTTGACTTGGGGCCCTTTCGGCCCGTTTGTTGCTATTCGCATTTATGGATTTCGGGCCTCAAATGGCCCCAAACCCCGCGCTTGCCACTGGCAAAGCCAGATGGCTCGCTTGCACAAATCTTCCTTATGTTTCATAAGCAAGAGTTGTGCCACGAAGAAGAAAATTATCGTCATTCTTAACCAGTTAATTTTAGTACGTTTTTAACAAAGGGGCAAGGAGGTCTCTTCGTGAGAGAGGGTTTAAACCCCCAATCCACCCGGTGAGAATTGGGGTATTTTGCCCCCAATTAGCGGTGATTATTGGGGATTTGTCAATTCAAGCCGCATCCTGTATATATGCGATGTGTCTTTTCTGTATTTCCTCTTTTTGTCCTTCTTTTTTTCGTGTGGCGGCGATTCAGGTTTAAAAGAATCCTCTCCACCCGAATTGATGGATGAATCAGCTACCGGTTCTTCTCCGGCAAGGTCTTCCCGGCCCGGAAAACCACACCCACTCACATGGGAAGATTCCTTCAAGGAGATATTCCGCGAGCCGTACGAAAAAAAGGAGGATGGTTCTCTTCTGACCCTCAAACTTCAAAACAGGGAACCGTTTGCTGTACAGAATTTCGACAGTTTTGTCATCGAGTTGGGGGTTCGGCTGGCCGAGGCGAAGGCGCCGTTTAAGGCGGTTTTTTTGGAGGCGACAGGGAGCGAACAATCGATCTTCAAGGCCCGGTTTTACCTCTCCGACGTTCTCGAATACAAAAAGGGGGAAATATCTCAACCGGAACTTCTCCGGCGCTTTCAGGTGGAAGTGGTGGAAACGGTCGAATCGCTCAAGACCAAGGTGAAGGCGGCCCGCAAGGAGGGGCAAAATCAGTCTGCGGAGGAGGCGCTCGTCAAATGGACGGCCTTGGAGCCGCACTCGATCTTGGCGTGGTCCCTTTTGGGCAATGTCACCAGGGACGAAAAAAAATACTTTGATGCGATTTCGGCTTACAAGAAGGTTGTCGAAATGGAGCCGAATTCCCCCTTTGCCCTCCGGAATCTGGCCGTGGCCAACGAAAGGATAGGGGCCTTTGACGATTCAATTGAATTCTACAAAAAGGCGCTTGAGGGCGATCCGCAAAATGCCCTGCTCATGCAACAGCTGGCGGATGTCTATCGGAAAGACGGGGATCATAACGGGGCGCTCGCCTGGATTGGCAAGGCCCGCGCCATCAAGGACTCGGCTGATTTGTGGATTGTCGAGGGAAATGTCCAGCGCGACATGAAAAAGCCGGCCAAGGCGAGGGAGGCCTATCTGAAGGCGCAAAAGATGAACCCCGCCGATAACCGGATTCTGTTTAATCTTTTGCTGGTCGACCTCGACACAAAGAATTTTGCGGAGGCGAAGAAGAAATATGCGGAGTTGAAGACAAAGGCGCCGGCTTTGGCGGCGGAGTTGGGGGGGGTTTATGTTTTTGAGGAATCGAATGAATAAATGGGTAGGATGTCATTCCCGCGCAGGCGGGAATCCAGTCTGGATCCCCGCTTTCGCGGGGATGACAGTGGGGGTGGTTCCAAGATGTGCCCTTATTTGTTTGTTGTTACTATTTCGCGTTACCTTTGCCCAAGAAGGCCCCATCGGCCCCGTCGGGCCCGACACCGGCCCCCCCACATCCACATCCGATACCGGTTCCAAAAAACCGCCGGTCGATTTGCCCTACAAGCCGTCCGGCGATATCAAGCCGCCCAGGACTTCGTCCGGTAACGAGCCTGATATCGAAACGCCGGCCCAACCTCCAAGGGAAATCCCCTACATCCCCTCCAAATCTCCGGAACCTTTGGGGGCGCCGGATCCGGAGTTTTAGCCCGATTTTTATGTTGACTTGACACGTGTATAGTCACGTGTCATACTTTTGGCATGCAAAAAACAAACGCCTTAAAGATCAGGCAAAACCTGGGGGCTATGCTCAAGAGGCTTAAAAAGACCGGAGAGCCAATCCTTCTGGAAAAAAACAGGGAGCCGGCGGCTGTCATTATCAGCCTGGAGGATTACCAAAAAAGGTTCGCCGATTACGATGCCGACAGAAAAAGAGAGGCCGCGGTTGAAAAAATCAAACAGGCCAATATTAAATTGCCCCCTGGTAAGACCTCTCTTGATCTGATCCGTGAAATCCGGTCATGACCATACAAGTTATTGATGCCTCTGTGGCCATCAAGTGGTTTATTGCCGGTGAAAATGGCAAAGAAGAGGCCCTCCGCGTTTTGGATGCAGTCAAGGAGTCTCCTCGAGATTTTGCGGTTCCTGAACTTTTTTTTAATGAAATGCTATCGGTATTTTGCCGCCTGCTTGATTCGCAACAAGAGATTAGCGACTATATGGAGACCCTTCAAGAATTTGGAATGATGCGGATCGGAAATGGAAGAGAGTGTTTGGCACTGGCCATTGAGATGGCCAAAAAATATGGTTTGAGCGGGTACGACGCCATCTATGCCTCCAATGCCAAACTGGTCGGTGGCGTTTGGCTTACTGCCGACAAAAAGGCCCACCAGAAAATTTCCTCCCTCAATATCTCAAGATGTCTGGAGTTTTAATGTTCCGGTGGTTCCATGTAATCTCCCAGGCCCCGGTTCCAGCGATAGAGCGCCTTCAGCCAGTAGTAGAGATTGTAGCGCCCGCATACGCTCATCGAGTCGATCTCCGGCCGCGCGTCGGCCAAAGCCCTCGCCCGATCGACAAAGGCGGCTTCCCCCTGTGAATCGACGGCAATATCTTCCGGGAGGGAGACATTGAGATTCCCCCCCGCTTTTATTTGATTGGTGACTTATCGGTTTTTTTTTGGTCAAGGCGCGGTGCGTCATGATTTTACTGTAGAAGACCGTAACAACTGCCTGCACCCTATATATGTCTTTCACTACGGTTGGTGCTGTATGCTCCTTCGTCGCTGACAGGCTCTAGACAAGCCGATCCAGCAAAGCAGTGGCATAATGCGGCAGGCAGGATAGCCCTGTCTTTTTGAGCTCCACAGGATTTCCCGAGATCAAAAAACTGTGTCTGGGATGGTAGCGCTCCAGAAAGACGCGCAGGCTTTTTGCTTTTTTATTAATCCCTGCTTTGACCTCGATGGGGATAATCTGACCCCCTATTTCCACCAGGAATTCAATTTCGCTTGTCCCCTCTTGCCAGCTGAAGAGTGATGGATGCAACGCGGACGCCAATTCACCCACCACATAGTTTTCCGCAAAATATCCTTTGTAACCGCCGTAATCATAGTCCAAAATATGTTTTGGTTCCAAACCAACCATCGCTCCCAACAATCCCACGTCGAATAAAAACAACTTGAATTTGTTGTGATCCGTATAGGCCTTGAGGGGAGACTCCGCCCGTTTGCAGATGGGGGTTTTGTAAATGAGCCCCGCCTTGATCAACCACTCAATGGGATCCTCAAGGTGTTCGTAGTTTGAGCGTGTCGGCAAAACATCCTTGAACATAAATTTTTGACTGGTTTTGTTTTCTCTGGCCAGTTGCAGGGGTACGTTATTGAACACGGCGTTTATCTTGATTGCATTTGTTTTGCCGCAGTGTTTGGCGATGTCGCTTGTGTAATTGTCGAGGATTTCCGATTGCAGTTCGCGCACCTTATGGAGGGCCTGCGGCAGACTGTCTGCATGATCCTTGAAGGTTTGTACGATCTCGGGCAGTCCGCCCGTGATCAGAAAATATTTCAGGTATTCCCATGCTTTTTCATGAACGGTTTTTGAGATGTTGCTTTTGGGAATCCCGCGGATGATCTCGCCCAGCAGGTTTGTTTTTTCCAATCCCTCCAAAAATTCAAAAAAACTCATGGGGTAGAGCGTCACTGTTTTTACTTTACCCACAGGGTAGGCGTCCGGGGAGAGGGTCAGTCCCAAAAAAGAACCGGAACCAATGACGGTGGAATTATTAAAATCATCACAGAAATATTTAAGCGCCGTGATGGCGCGGGGACATTCCTGAATCTCGTCAAGGATAATCAAGTCCCGATCCGCGTCGATCTTGAGATCGTATTTGATTTCCAACCGCCGGATAATTTCAAGCGGGTCGAGGCTGTCCGCAAATACAGCGCCCAACTTTTTGTCTTTGGTAAAATCGAAGTGGTGGTAATGGGGAAATTCTTTTTGGCCAAAGGCGGTGAGGAGATAGGTCTTGCCCACCTGCCGCGCGCCCTTGAGTAAAAGAGGTTTCCGTTGGTCCGAGGCCTTCCAATTCAAGAGGTATTGGTAAAGGTGTCTTTTCATTAGATTTGGGCCATTTTACTGCTTTTTTTCATACGAATAAAGTCATTTTTTTGTTTTTTTTAGTATGTTGACTGATTTCACGTTTAGGTAGACCGGCGGTGGAGGAAAGTGAAGAAGTTTGCGGAGACGCGGGGGACGGGCAGGCAAATAAAATTTCCTTGTATTTTGTTATGGAGTCCATTACACTATTACTATAATGATCGTTTCGTTCAGGCATGGGGGATTGGAGGAATTGTTTCATTATGGCCGCTCGAAACGGATCAATCAGAACCTGAAGAAAAGAATCTGTTATCTGCTGGATATGCTCGCGGCCGCAACAAAACCGGAGGATATGCAGTCAACTCCGGGGATTCACTTGCACCGCCTGAAAGGGGCGCGAAAAAATCAGTGGTCTGTCGCCGTCAATGGACCGTGGAGAATAACATTTGAATTCAAAGACGGACATATCCATCAGGTCGATTTGGAGCAGTACCATTAATAGAGGAGGAAATTCCATGATCCCAAAATACAGAAGGCCCACGCATCCGGGTGAAATCATCAAGGAGATGTACTTGAAGCCTCTTGGAGTTACTCAAAATAAATTTGCCAAAACCCTGGGAATCTCCCGGCCGCGGGCCAACGAATTGATCAACGGTTGGAGATCGGTTACGCCTGACACGGCAATCCGGCTGGCCAAGGCCTTCAAGACTTCACCGGAATATTGGCTCAACATGCAGGCATCAGTGGATCTTTTTGATGCTCAACGACGTCATCGTTATAAGAATATTCGCCCCCTTCTGGCCGCTTAAGCGGCGCGTCATAAAAAAGGGGGCGGCCATCCGAAGCGGCGAACATGGAACACGTTATGCCCTTCAAGGGATAACGCACCGAATCAAAATACCGAATCAAAATACTTGAAAAAAAGTTAGCAACAAATTAGGCAGGTTGCCGATAAGAGAAGTATAAGAAGTATAAAAGAAGCCAAATATGTCCATTCCATCCATTACCGATCTTGTTCGCGATTTTGTCCCCTCGTTTCCGACTGCCGGCCCGACGGCCGGAATAGGGGGTTCACCCGTTCCGGTTGATTCTTATACCCCCGAACCGACCCCGGGCGATGATCTTGGGGGAGTGACGGGTGGCGGGAGCGCCTTTCGTTATCCGGTCACCACATTAGCCCATCCGATAAATCCGGCCTTGTTAACTGACGATGGATGGACGAGCACAGGCACGAGCAGTGGCGTCCGGATTGAGAAAAAGACAGTCGATGGGATGACCGCTTACCGCGCGACGCGCGGAGGCTTAACAATCCCTCCCGAAAAGATAGCCCGGGCCATTATGCAAGTGGACCGTTATAAGGATCGAGGGATCAAATATGTTGACTCGGTGCAGGTTCTTTCACGAGCGAATGGACGTATCGTTTATGGGCAACACTTGAATTTCGGGGCAATCGCGGACAGGCTTTCTGTCTTGGAAATCGGTGTTACAAAGTGGACGGGCGCC
>JACPFC010000115.1 GCA_016183175.1 Deltaproteobacteria bacterium | reverse complement strand
TTTAAGTCAACCGCCACCGGCGGGGGGGGCGATACGGCGGGTCTCGGGGGGGGAAACACGGCGAACGCTTGTTCCTCTTCACAAACTAATGTCTCCGCTCAAACGGGCGCTGACGGCGCCTTTACGGCAACGGCCCCCGCAGGCACCTATACGGTGGCGGTTGACTTAAAATTGTTGATGCTGACCCAGGCATTGGCCACGGGCGAACCGGCGGCGGTAACCACGCCGGACAGGGTGGAATTGTTCGTTGAAAAATTCAATGTAAGCGTCTTTGTGGTATCCGAATCCGCCATGGTGACACTCTGGGCGCACCCTCCGGAAACATCGCAGGACATTGAATTACAATGGGCCATGCAATTGTAGGTGCCTGTACCGACGGAAAGCCGGTAGACTTGGCCGGTGCAACTGTTGGCTGTCGCGTTAGTCCAGGCCCCTCCCATTTCGTTGCAATTAACACTCATATTGTCGCAAATCACACTGTCCCCAGCCTGTAACGTGACGTCGATGAATTTATCCAGGAGGGTGAAACTTAAAGACGCATTGACAACCGTGTCCCCCGCCGCCACCGTTACCGGGGTTGAGGGATAGCCGCCGTAACTACAGGGCCAGGTTTTGCAGTTGGCCCCCACCGTGTAGGTTCCCGGATTGTCAACCGCGCAGTCATAGACACCTCCCGTGGAGGTCGTAACCTGGGTGGAAGTCCATGGAGACACCTGCAGATTGCAATTGACATTGATGGAGTCGGTAACCGGGTTGGATCCTTGAGTGACAGAGACGCGGATGGTGTAAGCCAAAACGGGGGAAGAGAAAAAAATCAAAACAGACCCAAGGCCAAGAACGAGAAATATTTTTTTCATGACCCCCTCCTTGTTAATCCCCCACCCCGTCTGCTGATCGATTTTAATCTTTTCGGACCCGCAAATTTAAGCTATTAAATCGGGGGCTTTGCCGCTGGCGCCCCCGTACCCCCCGTTCGCTCGGACGGATTAAATCCGATCCTCGCTCGCCATTATAGGACAACAACCTCCTGTTTGCGAGGGATTAGTAATTTAAATTATTAATAGTAATTAATTCGGGGGGTTAGGCAATTGCGGAACATCACCCGATTTAAACCAACTCACACACCATATTCGCCGTCGTGCCGGCCACTTCGTGAGGGCTGGTCACCTACACGACAAACACGACAAAAAAGCCTTGACCAAGACTGTACAAGGTTGTACAAATAGGTATGCACCAAGAAATGGCCGTCAGTGAGGTCAGGCAAAACCTTTCCTCGCTTTTAAAGAGGCTTCGAAAAAATCCGGATCGGGCGATTGTGATTACGCTCAACGGCATCCCGGTGGGTGAACTGAGGGCCCCTACTGCCCGCAAACCCCGTGTTTCTATCGGTAAAGCCCTGCTGGAATTTGGAAAATCGGCTGGCGAACCGGAAATCGAATATCCCGCAGGCGGCTCGATTGCGGAAGACCACGATCAATTCCTGTAAAATGAGCTCCGTTTTTGCCGACACCTCGTTCTATTACGCCCTTGCCGACTCCCGCGATTCCCGCCACCCGGAAGCGACCACACTGAGCAAATCGGTGGACGCCAACAATCTTGGTCTGGTTTCAAGCTGGGAGATTATTGTCGAAACAGTGACCCTTTTGAGGAACCGTTACAGTTATCAGGCGGCTGTCAATTTCATTCAAAAAGTCTTGCCAAGCATTCAGGTTATTTACATTGACGACAAAATCCGCCAACGGTCGTTAAGCCTTTTCAAAAAATTTGCATCCGACAAGCGGTTATCGCTTTGTGATGTCATTTCTTACATTCTGGTCAAGGAACACCTGCAGAACATCCCATGTCTGGCTTTTGATGATGATTTTGAAAAGTTGGGTTTGAGGTGTTACCATTAAACCGACTCACACACCAAATTCGCCGTCCCCAATTTCAACCCGCCCTCATTTCTCTGCCGGGCCAGAAACTTCCGCTTTCGTATCTATTTTTGCTAAAGCCAAGGAGGCCTCTTGACGGACAGACAAATCTTTTTTCTTCTTACGCATTTTAATCAGCACTGGCACCGCCTCTTTGGCGTCCGGACCCATCTCTCCTAACGCAACGGCGGCCCTGCGACGAACACCCGGATCGGCATTCTTAAGCCCCTCGATCAACGCCGGTAGATATTTTTTAATTTCAAGACCGTAAAGATTGGCAATCCAATACCGGTCGGAATATCCGGTTAAACGGATAAAAACTTCCCCTATCGAAGGGGCCGGATCGGATTCGATCTGTTGGACAATTTGCAGGACTTTTTCGGGCCCATAAAGAAATTCCAATAAAAACCAGATGCGCCCTCCGTACCTGTAGCTTAAATGCTCTCTTCTTCGCAAGCCCGGATTATCGCCAAACGATCTGTAAAATTTTGCTCCTGAAATTGTGCGGCGCAACTCGGCATCCGAAACGGAGACGGAACTGATTGCAGACCCTTCGTATTTATCTTCCAGATAAACCGCGAAGCCTTCGCACAAAAACGTAGATGCAGAGGCACAAAGATGAGGAGTGGCCAAATGGGTGACCTCGTGCACACCTAACGCACCGTCTATATCTTCACTCACATCAAAAACAATTTTACGTCTGGCGAAGAAGGCATGGGAACGAGATTGACTGTCTTCACCGGGAAGATTGACCAGCACAACATCCATTTTTTCCGGCACTTTCAGGCCCGTAGAACGAACATATCGAATGCCATCTTCCAGTTCCTTCAGGATTTTCGATGATTCCAGGGACTGCGACAAATTATCGTCACCACCGCCGCTGGAGGGACCGTTTTTTTGGAGAAAAACTTGAGCCGATGGATCGACCGTGAGGGCGACTTGGGTCCCTTCACTCAAAGTGGCATCCATGGCTGTTGGCTTTAAAGGTTCCGTCATTTCTTCTCCCAAGCGCTTAAATAGCCTTAACTGATTATCGGCAGGTTTTGGAAAAAGTTGCGGGGATAATTTGTTTTTTTAACTTAAAATACTACGCAATATCAATAAGTTAAATGCATCTGCCTCGCAACCAAGACTTATCTGGCGAAAATGGCCAATAAACAATTGACGATTAAGCCAACATTTTGTACACTTGAAAATGAATTGAACAGTTCGGCACCTAACGATGAAAAAATACACTGCCAGCGAGGCCCGAAACAATCTGGGCGAAATCATTAACCGGGCTTATTACACCAGTCAACCGGTGATTGTAGAACGCCGGAACAAGCCACTGGTCGCTATTGTTCCCCTGACCCCTCCCGGTCACACAACCGAATCAGCCCCTTGGGGCCTTCCCATCTATCATTTAGGCGGCACGAAGGGGACTCTCTCCCGTTCCGAAATTTATGGCAAAGAAGGAAGATAAGTTCTGCGTCCTGGATACAAATATTTTGGTCTATGCGCTGGATGCCGATTCCGACCATCATGCGGAAGTCAGAAATCATTTGGAACAACTGCACAAGACCGGATACCGCTTTTGCCTTACCGAACAGATTGTTCGCGAAACTCTGGTGGTTGTGACCCAGTCCCGTTTGACCCATAAACCGGTCTCATCCCGCGAAGCCAGATTGCTCGGCTGGCATCTTCTATTTCAAATGGTTTTGTTGCACAGCAACAATTTTTCGCGGCTGACGTTATTGGACTTGATTGAAAAGTATGATTTGAAGGGGAATATCATCCACGACGCCAACATCGTGGCGGTCATGGTCTCACACGGCGTGAAGGAACTTTATACCTGCAACAAAAAAGATTTTCCTTACGACGAAATCTCGTTGATCAAATAGATCACATCAACTCACACACCATATTCGCCGTCGTGCCGGCGACCGTATGCTTGCTGTAGTAGGTGGCGTCCTGGGCTTTCTTTTTCTTGGCAACCTTCTTCGCCCATTGTTCGCGGGTTAAGCCCTTTTCCTTGAGCGTCTGTTCGAATTCCTCTTCGGCCTTCCGTTTGGCCTTGAAAAGGACCATCTGGATTCGGCTGTAAACATTGATGGCGCCGTCACCGGAGGTTTCAATCGGGAGGAAAATCGCCTCGGGGTATCTTTCGGTGATGACCGACTGCACGCCGTCGGAAACACCGCTACTCGGCATGCACCCAAAGGGCTTGACCGACAAGGTCATGTGGGCCTTTTTATGGATGACATTCTGGATCAGCTTGCCGATCTCCATATGCCCTTCCCCGCCACGCAAATCGTTGTTGTAATGCTCGTGCGCCACCCGGGCGTTTTCGTCCTGGTCCGGAAGTTTGTAGTTCCGTAAACCCAGGCAGAAGGCAAAGGTCTTGAAGGTGCCCCGCAGGATCTTTTCGGCGACCCAGAGGGTCAGGAATTTCTTTCCGACCTTTTCGGTCTTCAACCCTTTGCGGGTACCCAAGTCCATCGCCTTGAGCGTCATCCGACGGCGGGTATCCACCCGGGCCTGCCAGATATTGTAGAGCACCCAGCCGGCAATCAGCTGAATATCGACTTCCGCCCCCTCCTGTTCGAGGAAGTGCTGAAGACGGTAGTTCCCCTCCCCTTCGGTGGTCATCGCCCAAAATTCGCCGATAACGCTGACTTTCGGTTTCACAATCGTTCGATCGACTTTGACTTGACGAAGAATCTTCCGGCTCTTCCAGAGGGCCTTCAAGATAGAGGTCCGTTCCTTAAGCGCCTTCATGATGATTTCTCGGCATTCGAGAACCGCCTTGTCGGTCGCCCCACGTTCTACCTCGTAGGGACGAATCCGGTACATAATCGCATTTAATGCGTCGCCGGCGAAAATCGACTTGGCCAAGGTCACAAAAAAATCTTTGTCCATTTTCAGACCAACCTCTTTTCCCGTCGCCTGATTCATGCCGCCATTCGGCTCGAACAACATGACGCGGAATCCGTCAAACCCGGCATCGCGCAGGGCCTTGCGGTACTCGGTGACATACATTCCGAACCGGCAGGGACCACAGCCACCGGCAGTGAGAAAGACATGCCTGTCGATGATATCCTCTGTGCTCATCCCCTCTTTGTCGCGGAGCTGGATAAGATATTTCACCAGGTTTCCGACGGTGAAATAGGTGGGATTGCACTGGCCGCGGTTGCCATATTCTTTTCCCATCTGGAGCGAATCGTTGTCGGGACAATCCATCGCCTTGATCTGGTAGCCGAGCCCGGTGAGCCCCGCCTGGACAAAGTGGTCATGCGCCATGGTGAGGCCCGAAACGAGAATCGTGGTATGGGCCCGCTGGTCGGCGTAGAAGGCGCGATTGACTTTTTCCTCCCATTGCTTTTTTTCGGTTGGGAGTCCGAGACGGACGCGCTCTTCTTTTTCGAATTTGGCCAATTCCGCCTCGATGGCGGCCATGACGGCGCCCGGATGGGCGGGCAAACGATTTTGATTCAAATTATTTTCCATAGGACCTCCTTATTCACAATTCACACATTGAAAGTTTCGACCTCTGCCTGTCTGTCCGGCATGTCGATCGGCCGGACCGCCGGAATCTGTTCCTCGGCCTGCGACCTGTTTTTCATCCGCTCCAATTCCTTCTCCACCATCAATTCCACCGGGATTTCATCGGAGGCGGTTTCGACTTCCGGCAGGCCGAGGCCGTAAAAGTGCATCAGCTCACGCCGCCTTTCCGCGATGCGGCGGGTCAGTTCATCCATTTTCAGCAACCGGTCGGCCAAAACTTCCTCTCTTAATGACAAAGAATGGGCAAAAGTCTTGACCCGAATTTTGATGGAACCTCCCGGCTTGTTGGCATCGATTTCGTGAAGCGCCGAGTAGGGAACACCGCCGGTTGAAATGATCTTGTCGATGATCCCGTAGGTGGGAGCATCGTGCCCGCACTTGAAGCTGGAGAGATCGAGCACCGCCACGTTCGGATGATGGGCGGCAAACTTGGCGGCCCACACTTTTTCCGCGCTGTTGGTGGAATAGTTCTCGGGCCAGACATCGGTGACTTCGTACGGCGATTTGATGACTCCCCTTTCGAGGTCTTCCTTAAAAAGCCGGTTGAGGTAGTCCCGGTCCTTCGGGAGCGAACGCATCGATAGAACCGGATACCCCAATATCTGAAATTCATCGAGCACGCTGTGATTCAAACCGGGATCGGTGTGATACGGCCGGCCGATCATCAACAGGGTAATCTTGTTGTTCGCCTCGGCCCAGTCGAGCGTTTCGCGCCCCTTCTGTTGCAAATTGAGGTTGAACCGATCCAGCGCCTTCCACCCCTGATCCATCGCCCAGTCACTTTCATCCTCGGTCACCCCCAAAAGCGGGCCAAAGGTCTCAAACATCTGCCGCTTGAAAAGGGTCTTCTCGTTCATCGTCACCGCCGGATCGAGATAGGTGATCCCCCGTTCCTTGAAGAAATTGTTTTCCTTCGTGAAGGCCGCCTTCATCACCTCCGGAGCGCCGGCAACAATGGGGCAGGAAGCGGTGTCCATAATTCCTTCCAGATAAGAAGAGACATGCGTGATGATCGGAAAGAAAATATAATTGAGCGGCTTGTCGGCCTGATGCTTGTGGAAAAGAAGATTGTGGAGATGCGCCTGCGCCACTTTGGAGGGATAGCAGGGATCGATTGAACCGTACTTTCCTCCTTCCACCCACATCTCTTCGGAGGTGAAATCGGAATAGACGATGTTCGACTCCGGAATACCAAGGGTATGGAGGTAGGTGGTCCAAATGGGGGCGGTGCTGTAGATGTTCAAGACGCGCGGAATGCCGATGCGGATTTTAAGACGTTCTTCGGCGGACTTTGCGGATGATCGGACAATCGGCCGCTTGATTGCTTTGCGCTTGATGTTCCCGAAAAGGGTCTTTTTGACCGCGATATCGTCGATCGTCGTTCCAACGGCCGGGATTGGGTCAGAATCATAAACGGTGAAAGCTGTCTTGGCCTCGTAATCGACGAGATTCGGAAATTTCTTTTTCAACTGCTGGCGATTTTTGGCCACCTGCACCATCGCCTCTTTCGATTCGACCGTCCCCTTTTCACACGAAAAACCGGAAATATAGCGGCTGGTTTTTCCATCCGGAGTTTCCGTATCGATAAAGGTTCGACTGCAGTTGTTCGGACAAAAATGACAAACGGTCGATTCGTCGTTTTTGGAAGTATACTTTAAATTGATCGTGGCGCCGAGACCGATATAGGTGGAAAAACCGCGGCGTTGAACCACCCGCCGCGTTTCCATGGCGGCGCCGATCGCCCCTGCCTCGCCGCAATGGGGATGAACAAGAACCTCGGCCCCCGGGACCCTTTCTTTGATATAGTCGACCTGCGCCTTGACGGCGGCGAGATTGTACTGGGTCCCTCCCTGCAAGACAAACTTTCGTCCCAGCTCCGACATGCGCGGAATCTGCACCACATACTGCCAGACATTTTTGGGAAGAACCTGCGCCAGGCCGGTGAGCAATTCCTCTTTCGCGTACCCTTCTTTCTGGAAATTGACGCGGTCGCTGTCGAGAAAAACGGCACAACCGTAAGAAAACTTGGGGGCCAGCGAGGCCTGGAAGGCAACGTCGGCATAGTCCTGAACCTTCACACCGAACTGATCGGCCATCGCCTGAAGGAGCATCCCGTTTCCGGCCGAACACTGGTTACTGAGACGGAAATTTTTGATGTCGCCGTTCTGCATGAATAAAACTTTGATATCCTGCCCGCCGATGTCGCAGACAACATCGATATCGTTCCCGAAAAAATGGACGGCGCTCATCATGTGGGCCACGGTTTCGACGATATTCACGTCGGCCTTGACCGACTCCTGCAATACATCGGCCGCATAACCGGTCGCCCCAAAACCAAGGACCTCGAGGGTGGCCCCTTTTTCGACAAAAAAATCGTTCATCTGAAGCAAAATATCTTTCGTGTCCTTGATGGGATTCCCTTTGGAGAGTTGATAGGCCTTGAGAATAAGCTCCCCCTTCTCATCGACAAGGACCGCCTTGGATGAAGTGGAACCGCCGTCGAGACCGATAAAACCACGCACCACATCGCCGGTTTTCACCTCGATCGGCTTGAATTTTGGAATTTTGTACTGTTCCCTGAAGATTTCAAGTTCATCGACATTCTTCACCAGCGGCTTGCCGGCATTCGACCCAAGCTGGGCCTTCCGCCCCGAGGTGATGAATTCCTTCAAATCACTCAGTCCTTTATAGACACCGACATGGGCCTCCTCGAAGGTGCCGTAAATGACGGCACCGTAGGCGGCGTAGTATTGGGCATTTTCGGGGACGAAGATCAGTTCTTCGATCGGGACATCCTTGGGATAGGGATAATTCCGTTCATTCCATGTCTCGGGAATCCGTTTGTGCCAGCACTGCTTCAGGAATGGAAGATAGGTGTTTGGTCCGCCGAGGAGCAGCACCTTGTGCCGGAGCGTATTCCCGCGGGTGAGAACGGAGAGATTCTGCATCACAATCGCATCGGCAAGACTGTTTAAAATTTCGTTGGCGGGAATGCCCGATTTGACGAGATTGACGATATCGGTTTCGGCAAAGACGCCGCACTTGGCCGCCACATGGTGGAGTTTGGAATCGTCGTAGTTGAGATTCCCCAAAAATTCGCGCTCGACCCCGACTTTAATGACGCACTTGTCGATGGTGGCGCCGGTCCCGGAGGCGCACTTGTCGTTCATCGAGGTGATCGCCTGCTTGTCGCCGGTCTCTTCATTCGCTTTGTAGATGATGATCTTGGCATCCTGCCCGCCCAGTTCGATGACCGATCCGACATCGGGATGCAATTTTTCCACCGCCATGGTGACGGCGTTCACCTCTTGTACGAACTTGCCGCCGAGAGGCTTGGTCACGGGCCCCGCCCCGGAGCCGGTCGTGAAGATCCGGATATTTTCGGTGGAGACATCGGAAAATTCGTTCCCGATACGGACAAGAAACTCCATCGCCTTTTCAGCCTGACGGGTTTCGTGGCGCTGATAGTCACTCCAGAGGATTTGAAGCGTGTCGGGATCGACCACACAGGCTTTTACGGTGGTGGAGCCGAC
>JACPFC010000114.1 GCA_016183175.1 Deltaproteobacteria bacterium | reverse complement strand
TCTGGTACTGTCGGCGTCATCGGCTCAATTTTTTAACCGTCGCCGATATTTTTACCCCCGGCATCGCTTTGGGGCACGTGCTGGGGAGGCTCGGCTGTTTTTCCGCCGGTTGTTGCTACGGCCGCGAGGCGCCGGCCGGATCGTTCTGGTCGGTTGTCTATCCCCCAAACCCCGCCGGCATCGCCCCCCCAAATATTCCCCTCTACCCCGTTCAGCTTTTCGAATCGTTCGCCGAGCTGGTTGTTTTTTTCATTCTCTTTTTTTTCCGGAAAAAAAAGAGATTCAACGGGGAGGTGTTTGTCCTCTACATCACCCTCTATCCCATCCTTCGTATCATCCTTGAATTTTTCCGCGGCGACAAGGTCAGGGGTTATTTAATCGAGGGGATTCTCTCCACCTCGCAGGTTATCAGCATCCTCTGGTTTGTTCTGGCCATTGTACTTTGGGCTACACTTTGGAAGAGGAAGACGGTATGATTTTGAAAGGTCAAATGTCAAAATTCAAAGGTCAGCGTCTGGTTTTTCTTCTCTTTCTCTGGTTTTTCTCCACCGGGCAGACCTGCACCAAGGAAATCGTTTATGGAAAGGACTACTACACCCTTCCCAAACACGCCTGGTTTTTAAACGACAAGGAAACCGTCATGAAGGCGGTGCAAAGGGCGCTGGAGCATCTCGGTTACGAAATCAACAATACCGACGAGGAAAAGGGGCGGTTTATCACCGGCTGGCGGCCGGTGGAGGGGGATTCGCACTATTACAACCTGTTTGGGAGGCGCGATTACGGCATCACCGACGGGGCCTATTACCAGATGACGGTCGACCTGACGCAGGAGGGGAGCCAGATCAAGGTGGCCGTCGGCACGACGGTGAAAACCATTGTGGGAAAGCTGGAATCGGCCGGCAAAGTCGAGGGGCGGGTGATCGCCGAGCTGGAAACCTATCTGCGCCCGCCGCAGATCGAGATGACCAACGTGGGGGTCAGGAAGAAATAGGACTGAACGAATCGATCCGCTCCAGTTCCAGAAAGACGGTGTCCTTTCCGTCGGTGAGCACCATAAATCCCTTGTCGTAATCAACGCGCTGGAGGGTGCCGATATAGGAGGTCCCAAAGGCAACCACCTGAATCTTCTTGCCGACCAGATCTTCCAGTTTGGTGATCGATTTTTCCTCTTGCATGATCAGCGTCCCCTATTTTAACCCTTTGACTCACAAATTTGCCAGCAAATTTAAGTGAGCGAGGATCGGATTTATTCCGTCCGAGCGAACGGGGGGTACGGGGGCGCCAGCGGCAAAGCCCCCGATATTATGGTTCAATATTTTTTTGCCGTTATCCACGGCGAAGGAAGAGGGTCGCAAGGGGTGGCCGACATCGTCCGCATCCTTGCCGATGCCTTTGGGCCGCTGGAGGAGTTCACGGAGACCTTTCCATTCGACCGCACCGACTACTACGCCGACGAGATGGGGGGGAATCTTTGCCGGACTTTTTTTGCCCTTAAAAAACTTGGCATGGATCACGAACTGGCCCGGTTCAAGGAGGGGGCCGTCCAGATGGAAAAGGCCTTTTTTTCATCGGGGGGAAAACGGTCGGCGAATATCGACCCCGGCTATCTCGATCAAGTAAAAGTGGTGCTGGCCTCCACCAAGCACGGGGGGCACAAGGTTGCGCTCACCGACCGGATCTGCGCCGATCTCGTTCTTGACTATTATAAAGGCGCCTTCCGCCCCTTTGAATGGACCTTTCCCGACTTCAGGTCGGGCGTTTATTTTCCGTTGTTGGAAAAGATCCGCCGGCTCTACCTCGAAAAGTCGCGCTAGAAACCGGAACGGTTCTGTGGTAGAAGGAAAGAGTCATGTCTTTTTTATCCGTCCTTATAAAATCACAAACGGTTGTCTCCCTCCCCTCTTCAGCCTCGGTTTACGAGGCCGCGCAACTGATGGCGGAGAACAAGGTCGGCAGTGTCGTGGTCATGGACGGCGATGAACTTTCCGGCATTTTCACCGAGCGCGATCTTTTAAACCGCGTGGTCGCCCGGGGGCTCGACCCAAAATCCACGCAACTCTCATTGGTGATGAGCAAGGATGTGGTTGTTTGCCCCGTCACTGAAACGGTGAAGGACTGTTTTAAGAAGATGGAAGCGACCAAATGCCGCCACCTCCCGGTTGTGGACGGGAAAAAAGTCGCCGGAATGGTAACGATGCGGAATATTCTGGAATGGCTCTTTGCCGAGGCGGAAGAGGAAAAGAACCAGCTCCGAAAATATATCCAATCATAAATCCCCCTCCCCTTTGTCAAAGGGGGGAACGGGGGGATTTAAAATTCAAACACAAATGTTGTTTTCGCGGCGAAGGCGATTTCGGCGTTGTCGAAGAGGATGGGATCGATAACGGTGGTCAGGTTAAAGGCGCTGTTGTCGTCTTTCGTGTCAAAAACACCCCCCGGAAAAAGGGCCCCCGCCACCGTCTTCCAGTGC
>JACPFC010000113.1 GCA_016183175.1 Deltaproteobacteria bacterium | reverse complement strand
CCTGAATATCTTTTTCTGTCAGGTAGGTGACGGATGAAGAGGAGATGGTGGAAATAAAATCGCAACCGCTCGAAAATACCGGTTCGGTTTTATATTCCTCCCTCCCGCCGTTATATTGCCGGAACTGAACAAGGCGGTAATTGCCCCGTTCGGTGTAGGTGCATTGCTGAAGGATATTTCCGGCGCCGTCGGTATAGGCAATTTGGGCCGGGTTGGTTTCGGTATCGGCGTGATCGGGCATGATCTGCCAGATTTGGGTTTTAAGGAGCGTAACCGGCTTCCAGTCCTCCACCGTCTCCGACACGTATTCGTAAGAATATTCCTTGATCGTCTCCGCCCCGCCTCCGGAGTCGATGACATATTCGGCAATCGGGCGGCCGAAGTCGTCGTATTCGGTCTGTTTGCCAATATTATAATCGTTTAACTCCCGCGACGCCTTGCCGTTCAAGCGATTGAACTCACGGGTCGTTGTCAACGTCCCGCCGGTGGGGAGGGTGATTGCCTCGATTTCGGGAAAAAGCTGGTCGGCGCCGTATCCGATGGTTTTGGTGACGCCGTCGATGTCGGTGATGTCCGTCACGGTGCCGTTGGTGTTGAAACTCCGGCTTACCGAAACGGTCGTTCCCCCCGAATCGACCTTGAAGGTCTCGGTGGAAGGGTTGCCGGTTGTGTCATAGCCAAATTCCTTATAGCGGTACACCGTTCCACTGCTGTCCTTTTGAGACTGGGTCTGCGGCCGGTCCTGCATTTGAAGTTCGGTGTCGAAACTGCTCTTGTCGGTGTAGGTGGTTGTCTTCTCCAACAGAAGATTATTCGAGAGATTATTCGAGCCGTCGTAGTATTTTTCGCCGGTGAGGTTTCCGTTGGTTTCGTCGTATTCCGAAGCAACACTGCTTGTCCGCGCGCTGGTTGCTCCGTCTTCCCAAACCTGTTTGGTGGTCGATTTCAAATAGGGGAAATTTGTCGAGCTTGCGATTTCCCAGTCGTTTTCCTCCAACACGACCGTCTGCAAGTCGGTGGCGATTTGGGTGGAGTAAACCTTTCCGGAAAGATCGAAATCGTCGTAGGCGTTCTGCTCGAAAGAACTTTCATCGGCCGAATCGACAATGTCCACATCTCCAGTGGCTTGATGGTAAATGGTCGTTGTCGTAAAATCATCCCAACTCTCGCTTGCGGATTGATACACCTTTTTTTCAACCGTCTGAAAGCCGTTGAACTGCATGAAGTAGGCAGTATCGATATCGCTCGTTGTATCGCTCCCTGTCAGGAGATCGGTTGCCGAGGGGTCGGTCCTTTCGGCATAACGAACATATAAATTGCCCCCCCAATAATTATAAGTGGTCCACCGCTTGCCGGGGTTGCGGTCAGCCTCGGTTGAGCCATCCGAAGAGGGCATGGTGTAGTCGAGGCTGTAAATTTTGTGCGCCAGATAAAGGTTGAAGGGGAGAAAACGGTTGTTGAACGGGAGCGAGCTGGAATTTTCACGCAGTGGCCAGGTGGAGGGGAGATATTCAATCGCCAGCTCATTACCGGAGCCATCGTCAACTTCTTTCAACGCACCCACCGGTTGGGTGACCTCTGTGTCCTCCCAGTCCGAGGGGCTGTCGGAAAACTCCACCGTATTCACGCGCATAAAGTAGATGTTGTATTCCTTGGGGGTGGAATTGCCGGTTGGGCGGACCGCAACGCGGTCGGGGTAGCCGTCTCCGTTCATGTCCTGAAAAAAGGTGTGAATGTGGCCATCGTCGTTTTTCTTGGTGACGTAGCCGGCATAGTCATCGGAGGCACCGAGGGGGTCATCGATGGCGCCGAAGGAATGGAGCTCGCTGAAGACGGACCCCGATGTCATCCCTTCGTAAAAATAGATAATGAATTGGTCGTCATCTTTTCTGCCTTCGATTCGGTCGAGATAACCGTCACCGTTGAAATCAATGAGGTCCCACGTCGGCCCCGATATGTAGCCCTGATCCTCCTCGTCCTCAATGGGGTCGAGGAATCCCAGGTTGTCTATGCCATCAATGATGCCGTAGCCGTCTGCGTCAACCTCGCGTTCGGCCCATTCAAAGCCGTTGCGGTTGAGGGACATCGCGATCCCCTTGCCCAGCTCAACGCCGCCCGAATGAATGGTCGTTTGCCACATCCGGTCCGGGAGGCCGTCGCCGTTGAAATCCCGGATGACCGATTGAAGAACTGTCTCATCGTCTTCGTTTGTGTCATAGTCATACAACGCCCCCACACCGCTGGCATCCGGGTCGGCCGCCGCGAGGGGATCCGCCCAAAAGACCGCCGTCTCCCGAAAGCCGGCGCCGGTATTGTAGTAGACATAAAATCCCCCTTCGCCTTTATCGCCGACAACCCGGTCGACCAGGCCGTCGCCGTTCATGTCGATAAGCCCCCGGTGGAAATCGGACGCCCCCGGGTCATCCCCCACAAAGGGGTCTTTCCAAACCTCCACCGTTGACGACCATCCGGCCCCGTTGTTCAAATAGATGTAAAAACTGCCCTCGGCATTCTCCTCATTCATCGCATAGATCCCATAGACCCGGTCGGGCAGTGAGTCTCCGTTCATATCGATAACATAGGCCCATTGGTCATCCGTGTCCTCGGTCTCGCCATTGTCGGCTGTCAGGTACGAGTTGAGTCTGCCTGTGCACCAAGAACCGCAGTCAAAATAGTACGGCTCATTCCATTCCGATTTTCCCGAAATGTACTCAAAATCGTTTCCATTGTTGAAATAGACGTAAATCACGTAGCTGTCTTCATAGCTTGTCACCATGTCGGCCAGCCCGTCGCCGTTCATGTCGATGATCTGTGTGTATTTGTTGAGATACCCGGTACTTTCTCCTCCAGAGGCGCTTGTCGAAGCGGTGCGGGTTTGGGGGGTGGCGTCCCACTCGATGCTGTTCTCGTCATAATATTCAAACGTTGTCGGAGGGAGCGATTCGGCGTCGCTGGCGCCGTATTGGGTGATCGATGAAAGATTGGTGCGCCCGCCGTAATCGGAGACATCGTAGTCGAAACTGAATTTTTGCAGTGGCCCGCTTGAAGATGAAATTTCAATTTCCTCGAGCCGCCCGCCGGTCCAGCTTAACTCGATAAATCCCTGCCGATATGTGGGAAAATAGGGATAAGTGGGATGGGGTGAAGCGCTTTTACCGAAGGTGATGGTAATATCGTCGTAACTTGCCGTGGCAGGGAGACGATCGTCATCGTAGGTAACGATAAGTTCATTTCCATTGGGATCGGTTACTTTTGTTAAAAACCAGCGGGCCACCCATTGCTGGTCGCCGCACGGTTCGTAGCCGTCGTCACATTCCTCACGCGCCTCTTCGGCATCGCCAAAGGTGTAGCTACGGCCGCTTTTGTCGACGACAATCCAGCCTTTATCGACAATATCGTCCGCATTGGAATAATCGCGGATATGAAAATAGAGGTTGAAGCCGTTCTGGATGCTTCCCTCATACAGATCGATCCGATCGTCGGCGCCGATACCGGACAGGCCATAATTGGAAGCCGAAATATTTTCATCCTCCAGTTGCAGGTTTTCGGATTGTCCGCCGAGCTTGACCTGAAAATGGGTCCCCTCGTAGTAGTCGATGGTGTTGCACGGATCAAGATCCCCCTCGCAGGCGCCGGTGGTCCGCTCGATGACCCCCAGATCCAATTCCCAGCCGTAGCCGACCCAACTGTTCGGATTCTTGCGGTAACTATTATAGTTGAGGTTCAGTTGGGGCTCCATGCCCCCCACTGCGGGAGGGACGGGAAGGGCGATGCTGTAGGTGGCCGCGCCGGTGAATTCATCGGCCTGAACGGTTGCGCCCGATGAATTTGAACCACCGCTACCGGTCACCAAGGCGCTGACCCCGCGGCCTCCGGAGGATGACGCCGCATGCGAGACGCCGCAGAGAAAAAAACCACTCCAAAGCGCCAAAATGGAAAACAGATGTTTCATAGAAGCGGAACTCTTTATGGTTTACCTCTTTTTTAAAGCTCCTTTTACCGACGTCCCAGGCATCTCTTCCCCGTCACAAAGAACATAGGGCGATTCGCAGTCATATTCCGGTGAAGGTTCTTCGTCTTCTTCCGCGCAATCCGGATCATTCTCGCAACCCTCATCAGAGGGAATTTCACCGGTCCCGCCGCCGCCCCCTCCGGAACCGGTATCGCCGGAACCGTCTTCGGTGTCCCCGGAGTCATCTTCGTTTTCCCCTTCGCTTTCATCGGCAGACGGCTCCTCGCCTCCATTATCTTCTTTTAGTTGGAATCTGGCCCCGTCCCCGCAACCGGAACCGAGAAAATTGAACCCAACCGCCAGCAGAAAACAGAGAGCAAAAATTACTCGTCGCATAATTGCACCTCGTGACTTTCGTTGCGATAGAGACGAAGACCTCCGTCGTACAAGATGACCAGAAGATCCAGATATCCATCGTTGTCATAATCCAGCCACCCCGCGTCGAGGGTTTGACCGGTATCATTAACACCCGCCGAATGCGCCGCATTTTCAAAATCGGTGACCTCACCGGAATTATTTGTGACGGGGATATACAAAAGATTCGGCTCCTTGTCTTCCTCATCCCAATCTTCCTCATTCCACCGCCCCAAAAACAGGGCGGGGGCGCCGTTGATAAAATTTTCGGCCCACGCTGAAACGGTTGTGTAGCCCGGGTCCTGAAGACCGAAGTCCTTTGCCTGATCCACAAAGGTTCTGTCCCCCTGATTCCGATAAAAGTGGTTGTTACCCTCGTAGTCCGCGACAAAAACGGAAGGGAAGGCATCCCCCGGCAAGGTGATCCAATTGACATCGGTTGAAGCGTCGTTGCCGAGCTCCACGGCCCCGGCCTCTTCCTCGACCGACTGATAAGTCCCGTCGCCAAGGTTTTTAAAGAGGCGATTTTGACCGGTGGTGTTCGCCAGATAAATATCATCATCGCCGTCGCCATCATAGTCGGCCAAACTGATTGCAGAGCCGGTTCCCGGATCATCCAGGCCGGCAGATTCCGCGGATGTTTCCGGATCGGTGGAAAACCGGTCACTCCCTTCGTATTCGTAAAGGCGAGTTCCGTTGTCGCCGGCCACTAGAAAACCGGAGCCGATCCAGGCCGCCGCCGCGGCCGGTTCGGAATCGGCAATCCCTTTGGATGAGGACAAACTCGCAAATTGTCCGGCGGAATTTTTCAGGAGAGCGGTTCCGCTGTCACCGACTGTCAGGAGATCCAGATCATTGTCGTCATCATAGTCGGCAAATATGGCATCCCAGTTGTCCCCTCCGACATCCAGCCCAACGGATGAGGCGATTTCCTCAAAAACGCCTCCCACATTATTATGGAACAGCTGATTTACGGAACCGGAACCGTAATTGAGAAGATAAATATCGGCGAGGCCGTCCTGATCGTAATCCACAATCGAAGCGCCGGCATGGTTCGCACCGCTTGTTAATCAGGCTTCATCGGCCTGATCGGCAAAGGAAATACAAGTTCCCTCCGTTTCATCTTCGGGATTGACAAGGAGATAGCCGCTACAGGCATCGGGCTGACATTCTCCCGCCCCGCCCGAATCGCCCGTTTCTTCTTCGTCCGGGAACTTCAATGGTTTGTCCGCAGGAATGCCCTGACAACTCAATAAAATGGATAGCATTGGGGATCTCATTGGCTTCTCCCCGCAAAGAGTCGATTGAATTTGACCGTCCCCGCCAGAAAAGGACCGTGATTGTAATAATCCGGCGCTCCCAGCAGGGTTTGCTCATAAAAATAACCGACCGACAATTGAAGCGCGATAAAAGGATCGATATGAATTTCAGCTCCCGCCGCAGTCTCCCCCTGCCCCATGAGAGATGTCTCCTTTTGAAGCTCGAGGCCCTCCCCGAAATTGAGGTAATTGAGCGCCAACCCCAGGCCCCCCTGCAAGCGGAGAAAGAAAGGGCGCCCAAAATGCTGTTCCCAGCCGGCGTCCAGGGAAAAGTCGTAAATATGAGAACCCAGATTGCCCTGGCCACCGCCGACATAGTTGAATTCCCCTTCGATAAGCGGGCCTGTCTCCCGGGAATTAATCGTCCGTTGGTAGCCGGCATTGACGGCAAACGAATCGTACTTTGTCTCTTCAGGATAAAATTCCCCTGATCGTCGAACCTTATTCGGACTGAAGGATGACGAGGCATAAATATAGTGAGAGGTGGGCGCTTTGTCCGCAAAGCCGATAGCGACGAGGGTGCGGACATTCTGTTCTTCCAGGATAAGCCCGTTACAACCGGGATCGCCTTTTTTGATATCCCCAATCAGGTCGGCCTGGTGTTCGTTGTCCGGAATCGGTGACAGGGGGCAACCGCGGATATATTGATAATAGGCATCGGCGTAGTCGGTTAAAAGTTGGCGAGGGTTAAACCGGGAGTCCAAAAAATTCTGTGAATAGTTACGAAGCGTCCCTTCGACAATAAAATAATCTTTTGAGGCGGCAACACGGGCATTATGTTTTTCGCCCGATTCGAGAACTGTGAGATCCTTGAGGGCATTTTGCTGAATCTCCGCCATGCCCTCTTGGACCAGACAGCGGATTTCCGATCCGTCACCGGGGCGGTAGTTGCGCCGGAGATCCTCAATCTTTTCCAGGTTTTTTTCCACTTCGGCATCGAAAAGAGGATTTGCCTGAGCAGAGGCATTTGTTTCATTCACGGTTCCCATAAAGGTGTCTCCTTCCACTCCTTATCGGCAGGGTCAACACAAAAGTTGCGCTAATAATCTGTATCGAACGAAAGTAAATTTAATAAACTGAATACTTATATGCGACGCGTCAGGCGAGGATTGGATAAATTTTTTCCACCTTGGTGGGATCATCCACTCTGCTGATAAATATTATCCCGTTGATTTTACTATGGCATATCCAATACTATTGGTTTAAGCGAGCAATCCGGTTTGCCGGGCCAAAAGGGCCCCAAGTATAAATGCCCCAATCCATAGTCGGCATTGACATCGGGAGTTATTCGATCAAGGTCTGCCAGCTCGAGCGGCGCTTGAGGGACTTTGAGCTTACAGCCTTTCATGAGCAGGTCTTGAATGTAAGCCCCCGTCTGACCTTTGAGGAGGCCGCCGCCGCGGCCCTGCGGACGCTCTTCGAGAAAAATGAAATTCCCGCGGACATCATAGCGGTTGCCCTTCCCGCCCATCACATGGCCTGCCGGGTTCTGGAGCTTCCGTTCACCAGCGCCAAGAAAATCGAGCAGACGATCGATTTTGAACTGGAACAGTATGTGCCGGTGCCGCTGGAAGATCTGCTCGTCGACTATCACATCCTTTCCATCGAGGAGAATCGCTCAACCGTGCTGTCCGCCTACCTGCCGCGATCCCGTTTCGTGAAGTATCTCGACATGCTTCAACTGGCCGGTGTTGATCCCAAGTACGCCGGGGTCGACGCCATCGACCTTTCGCACATCACGCAGATTGCCATGGTGCCCCAGGAAGGGGTTTATGTGCTGATTGATATCGGCCACGAAAAGACGAATATCTGCGTCATGGACGGCCTCAAACTGAAATACGTCCGTTCCCTGACGGTCGGGGGCCTGCATTTCACGCGGGCGGTGCAGAAGGCCTTCAAGCTTAATTACGAAAAGGCGGAGGCGCTGAAGCTCGACCGGGGGAAGGTTTCGGCAAAAAGCGAAGGGCCCGATCAGATATCCCGCATTCTCCAGGAGCAGGCCGACGAGCTGATGGTTCTTGTCCGTCAGACTTATCTCGGTTACCGGCAGATCTACCCCGACCGTCCCTGGACCGCCGCCTACCTTTGCGGCGGGGGCTCCAAACTCCCCGGCCTGGGCGAGCTCGTCTCGGCGGGGCTGAAGCTGAACGTGTTCACCCTCGATTGCCTTGAGTTTGTCGATCATCGCCTCGATCACTCCGACGCCTACCGCGACTCCATCCCTCCGGCGCTGGCCTTGACGCTCAAGGTGATTTTTTCCAACAGGGCGATCAAAATCAATTTTCGCCGGGGGGAATTTGCCTACAAGAGGGACATCAAGGCCCTTGGCACCGAGATAAAACAGGCGGGCGTCTGGTTTGCCGCCGTTATTGCGCTGGGGATAAGCTACTACTTTTTTTCGGCGTGGTCGCTTGAGTCGCGCATCGAAAAGGCGGATGAACAGATCATCAAGATGGCGGTTTCTCAAGTTCCGGGCATGAAGGAGCAGAAGCCAAAAAGCGCCAAAAAAGTGCTCGATTCCCTGAACTCGAAAATCGCGGAACTTAAGACGCAGTTGGAATCGCTCAAGCCGGCCTCACCCCAGGCAACGCCGCTTGCCTTTCTTCTGGAGATATCCAAAAAAATCCCGCCGAAGGCCGAAATGCAAATCGACATCGACGATTTCAGCTTTACGGGGGATTATGTCCGCATCGAAGGGCGGACGACATCGTTCGAGGCGGTGGACAAACTGAAAAATGTCCTTGCAACCTCTCCCTGGTTTAAGAACGTCGAGACGCGAAACGTGGCCAAAGGGGTGAAAGACGAGATCAAATTTTCCCTCTCGGTGGAAGTTGCCGTCGGAAGTGAAGGCAAGGAGAGTTGATGGCGGAAAAACGGTCCAAATACGGCCTGCTTGAGAAGCTCAATTTTGATGATCTCTACAACGCCTTTTTGGGTCTGGAGCAGAGACAGCAGACCTTTATCGTGATCGGCGGGATTGTTCTGATCATCCTTGCGATCATCGTTCCCATCTCCTGCGCCTCGTCCCGGTTGGGGAGACTCCGGGAAGACTACGAAAAAAGCAGGGCCGGGATGGCCAGTTTCATGGCGCGGGTCGCCGACTATCAGGCCGCCGAAAAGTCGGTCGAGGAGATTCAGAAACGGCTTTCGGCGGGGGAGGGGCAGTCGCTCACCACCGTTCTGGAGGGGCTGGCCAACGAGGAGGGGATTGGCGGGAATATCGACAAGCTCAAGCCGGTCAATCTCGGGACCTCCGATTATTTCGACGAAGTGGGAGTGGATGGGAGCATCAACAAAGTGAACCTCGACCAGATCGTCAACTATCTCTACCGCATCGAAAACCATCCGCATATTCCCATGAAGGTCAAAAAGCTTCAGATCAAGCCCAAGTACGGCGGACGGTCGCAGTTGAACGTCACCTTTCAGGTGTCCACCATCCAGCTGAAAAAGGAGGGGGAGATAAGTGAATAAGATGGTGCAATGGGTGCTGAACCTGACGGCGGGGCTTTTCTCGTTCGTATTTTTTCTTGTCCTCTTTTTTCCCTTTGATTCGCTGATTACCGGTTTTTTGGGAAAGGTTGAAACTCAATCGAAGGGCGCGTGGCGCGTTACGGTGGGCGAAATCGACGCCGGAGTCATCTTCAAGTCGGTCTTCAAGGATTTCCGGATCCATCAGATGTCCGGGGGGCGTGATGAAGTGGTTGCTGATTTTCCGGAGGTGAAAGTGGGGTTCCGCTACCTCCCCCTTATTGCAGGCCAAGTCTCGGCCTCGTTTACGGCGAAAGGGCAGAAGGGGCGCATGGACGGCAAGCTCAAATTGTCGTCCGACGAATTTCATCTCGACGCCAAAATGAAAGGGATGCAGTTCTCCGACATCCGCTATGTGGCCAACTGGCTCAAACTTCCGCTCGAGGGGGCGCTTGACGGCGCCATCGGCCTGGCCCTCTATCCCGGTCAGCCGTCAAAAAATTCAGGCGACATCGACCTGAAGCTTAAAAACCTGAAGATCTCCCCCGCCCGCATCACCCCGACCGCCGGCTTCGATCTGGATCTCCCCGAAACGATCCTTTCGGATGAAAAGGGGGGGACCGTAAGGGTTCAAATGGGCGAGGGAAAGATCGAGTTGAAGGAGGTGAATTTTCCCGGAGAAGACCTTGTCTTGAATCTTTCCGGGCGCATCCAGCTCGGCAAGAAGGCCGAGATGTCCCGTTTGGCCATCAACGGCAAGTTTTCCCTCTCCAAAAAATTGCAGGATGCCTTTCCCTTCGTGGTGATGATTGAAGGACAAAAAGGGGAGGACGGATCGTATCCCCTGACCCTCTCCGGCCGGCTCAACAAGCCCCGCGTGCAAATCGGGACGTTTGATTTGCTGTGAAAACCAACATCAAAAATCTTTCCCTTTCGGATCTGGGGGAGCGTCTGAAGGCCCTTGGATTCGAGGGCTACCGGGCCAGGCAGGTGAAAAAATGGCTTTATCAGAAGGATGTCTCCTCATTTGATGAGATGACCAATCTGGGGAAGGAGTATCGCCGGATTTTGTCCGAACATTTTTCCATTCCGTCCATGTCTGTCCATGAAGTCCATCAGTCGATCGATGGGACCCGAAAATATTTGATCGAGCTCCCCGATGGAAAATCGATTGAAAGTGTAATGATCCCCACCGAGTCGCGCAATACATTATGCATCTCCACGCAGGTGGGGTGCGCGATGGGGTGCAAATTTTGCTATACCGGGACGATGGGACTGGCGAGGAACCTCACGATCTTCGAAATCTTGGAGCAGGTGGCGGTGGTCCGTCGTGACCTCGATAACTCCCCCCAACCCCAGAGACTCACCAATCTTGTCTTTATGGGAATGGGGGAGCCGCTGGTGAACACGAAGAGTCTCTATCCAGCGCTCGAAATCTTAATCGACCCCGAATGTTTCGGCTTTTCACGGCATCATGTCACCGTTTCGACGGTCGGCATTGCGCCGGAGATCGAAAAATTCGGCGACAAGACGCCGGTGAAGCTGGCGGTTTCGCTCCATGCAACAACAGACGAAGTCCGCGGCCAGATGATGCCGATCAACAAAAAATTTTCCTTAACAAAATTGTTTGAATCGCTCAAAAAAATGTCGCTCCCAAAACGCAACCGCATTACCTTCGAGTATGTTTTGCTCCATGGGGTGAACGATTCTCTGGACGACGCCCGCCGTCTGGCCAAACTGCTCTCGCAGGTTCCGGCTAAAATTAATTTGCTTCTGTTCAACGAGTTTCCCGGAGCCCCTTACAAGCGGCCACCCGATGAGTGGGTCCTTAAATTTCAGAAGATTCTTTTGGATAAAGGCTATGTAGCCGTCATCCGCAAATCACGCGGGCGCGATATCCTCGGTGCCTGCGGGCAGTTGGCTATTGAAAAAAGCGCCGCGTAAGGCAAAATTTCATTCCCACATGGTTTTAATCGGATACCGCGTAATTGCCGGATCGGGCGTCAGAATGGTCAGCCCATGTTCCATTGCCTGGCAAATCAAGATGCGGTCGAAGGGATCTCGGTGGACAGCAGGGAGGCGTTCGAGATGAGTCAGGCACGATTCTTCGAGAGGCAAGGGAAGAATGCGGTGTCTTTCCCTCTCTTTCCGCATATATTCTGCGGGATGGGGCGACAAATGAAAACGGCCCGTTTTTTGTTTGAGAATGACTTCCCAGGCCGATACCGCACTCAAGTAAACCTCATTTTCCGGATTGCGCAATTTTTCTTTGACCGTTCCGGGGAGGGCCGGATCGTCGAGCAGGAGCCAGAGAAAGGTGCAGGTATCGAGGAGAAAATTCATGTCGAATATTTGCCTTCGAACTCCTCAAGAATTTCCTCGGGAAGAGGATCATTAAAATTATCCGAAACCACAAATTCCCCCTTGCACAGCCCAAT
>JACPFC010000112.1 GCA_016183175.1 Deltaproteobacteria bacterium | reverse complement strand
GGGAATCGAACCAGGATGTGCAAAGCGTCCAGATGGACAACCTCTTGAGGGCCATCGACCGCGACCCCACGCTGGTCGATTATCTGGCCGCCTTCCGCCATGCCGCATAACTCTCATCTCAAATCCGTTACTCCCCTTCGCGCGATCGGGGATGAAGGGGAAGACAGCGCCAGCCGATACTTAAAAAAACAGGGGTTCAAAATCATCGAACGGAATTTTTTCTGCAGGGTGGGGGAACTCGATATTATCGCCGAAAAAAAGGGGGAGCTCCATTTTATCGAGGTAAAAACCCGCCGAACGCTTGGATTCGGCGATCCGCTGGAAGCGGTCACGCCGTGGAAGCAAAAACGGGTATCCCAGACGGCCAAATATTATCTGCTCAAAAATGCGAAGTGGAACAATCATCCCAAATGCTTTTCGGTGATGAGCATCTACGACCCCGGCAACGACGACGCGCAGATCGAATTCATCCCCAACGCCTTCGAGGTGTGGGGGGATTATTATTGAAATAGAACTTTACAGCATTCCGGCGGCGTTATAATCCCATCAACATGATCCGGTTTTTTGCTCTTATTTTGGGGCTGTTGCTCCCGATTGCCGGGCACGCCGCCGACGCCGAACGGACAGTCGCCAATCTGCAAAAAACCTACCAGGAGGCGGTCAGTTGGAAGGCCTCGTTCGTTCAATCGACCTTTGTGGAACTTTTGGGCAGGAACATTAATAAAACAGGGGAAATCGTCATCAAAAAACCGGGAAAACTCCGGATCGAATACAAAGACGAGCCGGGGCGGCAGTATATCAGCGACGGAAAAACGCTCTGGATTTATGTCCCCGGCGACACGCAAGTAGAGGTTTATCGAAAAATCTCCAAACTTCTCGCCAAGGAGGCGCTGACTTTCATGGAAGGCTTGGGCGATATCGAAAAAGAATTTGAAGTCCGCGATTATCCAAAGGCCAATGCGCGCGAGGCGATGATTCAGGACAAAATGCTTGATCTCATCCAACTGCGGCCCCACAGACCCGGCTCCATCATCCAAAACATCGTCATGGGGATCGACCCGAAGAATCATCTGGTGATCGAGGTGACCATTTTCAATGAATCGGGAAATGTGACGCACTATACATTCAAAAATATCAAGTTGAACTCCGACGTCGCGGACGAGTTGTTTATTTTTAAGAAGGAGAAGGGGATTAGGGAAATTCGCGGATCGTAGATGGAAGATAGAAGATAGAAGATAGAAGATAGAAGATGGATGATTGTGAATTGTTGTTGACGATCAACGATCTTCGATCTTCAAAAAACATGCCCAGCTTTGATATCTTATCCGAGGTCGATCTGCAGGAGATGGACAACGCCGTCAATCAGGCTGTCAAGGAAATCGTCACGCGCTACGATTTTCGTGGGAGCAAAAGCTCGATTAATTTCGACAAAGAAAAAAAGATCCTGCATCTGATTGCCGATGACGATTTCAAGATGAAGGCGGTGATCGACATTCTGGAGGGGAAGGTGATCAAGAGGGGCATCTCCCTCAAATCGCTTCAGCAGGGAAAAATCGAAGATTCTGCCGGCGGCTTGAAAAAATGCGATATCACTCTTGTCATGGGAATCGACACGGACAAGGCGCGCGAAATCGTGAAGCTTGTCAAGGATTCCAAAATGAAGGTACAGGCGCAGATTCAGGAAAAACAGGTCCGCGTTTCGGGGAAGAAAAAGGACGATCTGCAGGAGGCGATGGCCCTCATCCGGGGGCGCGATTTCGGCATCCCGCTTCAGTTCGGCAATTATCGGGATTGATCAAATCCCCCCCTTCCCCCCCTTTGTCAAAGGGGGGCTGGGGGGATTTCTTAATATGATGGAAATCATGGTTGAGTTTCAAAGATGTGATAGGAGCCGCGCGTAAAAATGGCAAAACCTGAACTTAACGCGGTCATCATCGAAAGAATCCAGCAGGGCTCCGAATTGTTTGTCTGGCGCGTTGCCCCTAATGGCTGGGAGCTCCCGAAGTTTGAGCCGGGTCAGTTTGCCGTGCTGGGGCTTCCCGGTTCGGCGCCGCGGTGCGAGGGATCCAAGCCGGAGGAAAAACCGGCCGAGGCCGACAAATTCATCCAGCGGGCCTACTCCATCGCCTCATCCCCTCTTGTCCGTGATTATCTGGAATTTTATATCGTCCTTGTCCGTGAGGGGGCGCTGACCCCGCGGATGTTCGGCCTGAAGGTGGGCGACCGGGTCTGGCTCTCGCCGAAAATATCGGGGCAATTTACGCTGGCCGATGTGCCGTCAAACGCCAATCTCGTTTTTGTCGCCACCGGAACGGGTCTTGCCCCCTACATCAGCATGTTGCACACCTATCTGCCGTGGGACCAAAAGCGCCGCATCGCCGTTTTGCACGGGATCCGCGAATCGCAGGATCTCGGTTACCGCTCCGAGCTTGCGATCATGCAAAGGCTTGCCGCCAATTTCAATTATTTTCCCATCGTCAGCAGGCCGCATCTGGAAAAGGTTCCCTGGAAGGGGACGACGGGGCATGTGCAGGATATCTGGAAAAGAAAAATACTGGACGAGAGGTGGGGCTTTCACCCGACGGCGGAAAATACGCATTTTTTCCTGTGTGGGGCCCCCGGCATGATCCAGGATTTCCAAAAGCTTTTGGAGGCCGAGGGTTTTAAGGAACATACCCGCAAAGAGCCGGGACAGATTCATATTGAAAAATATTGGTAAGAGTTGCGAGACTCAAAATAAGGAGGGTCTATGGTTCAGAAACTTTATCAACGCGTGATTGGTGTGGCCTCTAAATTTCAAAGCCCGTTTCTTTTGGCCATTCGCCTTTATTGGGGGTTTCAGTTCTTTCAGGCCGGTAAAGGGAAGCTGGCCGATATCCCGAAGGTTGTCGGATTTTTCACCGACTTGGGCATTCCCTTTCCCACCGTAAACGCTTATCTGGCGGCGGGCACCGAGTGTTTTGGCGGTCTGCTTTTGCTTTTCGGCTTTGCCTCCCGGCTGGCATCCATTCCGCTGGCCTTTACCATGTGTGTGGCCTACGCCACCGCCCACCGCGAGGCGCTCGTCAATATCTTTGCCGATCCCGACAAATTTCTGGAACAGGAGCCGTTTTTGTTCCTGATGACGGCGCTGATCGTCCTCTTCTTCGGGCCGGGGGTGTTTTCGGTCGATGCAATTATCAAGAAGATGAGAAAGTTGTAATCACCGCGAACGGGGAACGCCGATCTTCGGACAATATTCCTCAATCGCGCATTTGCTACACCAGGGGGAAATGGGAGCGCAGAGGTTCTGTCCAAACGTGACGAGGATGTCATTGTAGGTCTTCCATTCCTTCTTCGGCAATTTTTTCCTGAGGGCAAATTCCGTTTCTTCCGGGGTTTTGGTTTTCACGTAACCAAAGCGGTTGCTGATGCGGTGAACGTGCGTATCGACGCAGATGCCGTAATCACCGTATCCCACGGTCACCACCAGATTGGCTGTTTTTCGGCCGACACCGGGAAGTTCGAGGAGTTCTTCGATCGTCCGTGGAACCTTTCCGTTATACCTGTCGATGAGTATCCGGCAGGTCTTGATGATTGATTTTGCCTTGGTTCGGTAAAACCCCACCGGATAAATGAGCTTTTCGATGGCGGAGGGGGTCAGCCTGACCATTGCCTGCGGCGTCGGCGCTTCGCCAAGAAGACGGCGCGAGGCAACCTCCGTTACGGCATCTTTGGTGCGAAGCGAGAGGACACAGCTGATCAATGTTTCAAACGGCCGGTCGAGCGCCTGATCGGCAATGACCCCCACGGCCGGGACTTTCCATTTTTTGATTTCATTTTTTAAGATCTTGAGAACTTTTTCGAGCTCGGGAGTGTTCATCGTCCCTTGTTTTATCAACTTGCCTCATGTCCCACAAGTGAGATAAAAACCGGGAAGTATGGCCACCCGCACCGAAACCGACTCGATGGGAGAGGTTAAAATTCCGGAGGAGTGCCTTTACGGTGCCTCCACACAGAGGGCGGTGGAAAATTTTCAGATCTCGAAGAGTCGCTTCAGCCGCCGTTTTATCGAGGCCTTGGGGTTGGTCAAGTGGGCCGCCGCCTGTGCCAACGCGGAACTCGATCGCCTGGATAAAAAGATGGCCGGGGCCATTTCCGATAAGGCCCTCGAAGTGGCGTCGGGCAGACACGACAAGCATTTCATCCTCGATATTTTCCAGACCGGCTCCGGCACCTCCACCAACATGAACGCCAACGAGGTGATCGCCAACCTCGCCAATCCCGAATTGGGGGGCAAAGTCGGCTCAAAAAAACCGGTTCATCCCAACGACCATGTCAACATGGGACAGTCGTCCAACGATGTGATTCCGACGGCCATCCATGTCGGCGCCGCCCTTGGCGTTGCCGTGGGCTTAATCCCCTCTTTGGGTAAACTTCAAAAGGCCCTGGCCGGCAAGGCGGAAGAATTTAAAAAAATCATCAAAGTGGGGAGGACGCATCTGCAGGATGCGACGCCGGTCACCCTTGGGCAGGAGTTTTCCGGTTACGCATCCCAGATTGAGCATGATATCCGCCGTCTCGAGCAGGCATTGGAGGGGGTCCTGGAACTTCCCATCGGCGGCACCGCTGTGGGGACCGGGATCAACACGCACCCACAGTTCGGCAAAAAAGTCTGTGAAAATCTTTCGAAAAAAACCGGTCTTAAATTTTTCGAGGCGAAAAACCATTTTGAAGCCCAGGCGGCCAAGGATGCCTGCGTGTTTTTGAGCGGGGCGCTAAAAACAATCGCCGTTTCACTGATGAAAATCGCCAATGACCTGCGCTGGCTAGCCTCCGGCCCGCGGTGCGGCATCCACGAAATTCATCTGCCGGAACTGCAACCCGGCTCTTCCATCATGCCGGGAAAGATCAATCCGGTGATTCCCGAATCGGTCATGCAGATCTGCGCACAGGTTCAGGGGAACGATCTGGCCGTCCAGATCGGCGCCCAGCTCGGTAACTTCGAGCTCAACGTGATGATGCCGGTTATCACCGGGAATCTGTTCGAGTCGATCGAACTTTTGACGAACGGATCGATCATGCTGGCCGAAAAGTGTGTTCGCGGCATTGAGGCCAATCCGGAGAGATGCGCCGAACTCGTTGATAAAAGCCTTATGCTGGTGACGAATCTCAACAAGGTAATCGGCTACGACAAGGCGGCGGCCTTGGCCAAAAAGGCCTACAAAGAAGGGAAGACTATTCGCGAGCTTTTGAAAGCGGAAAAGATTGTGCCGGACGATCAGATTGAAAAATTGCTCGATCCAAAGACGATGCTGACGCCAAAATGATTCCCATCACCACGCCGGAAGTCGAAAATTACCTCTACAGCCTCGCTTCGCCCTATGACGAGCAAGTCCTGCTGGAGATGGAAGAATACGGGCATGCCAATCGTTTTCCCATCATCGACCGGATTGTCGGCGCCCTCATTCACCTACTGGCTTTGTCCATCAACGCCAAGAAAATTTTCGAACTCGGGAGCGGTTTCGGCTATTCAGCCTACTGGTTTTCCAAAGCAGTCGGCGCGGAGGGGAAGGTCTGGTGCACTGACGGCTCCTCCAAAAACAAGGTAAAAGCGCAGGAATACTTGAAGCGCGTCGACCTGTGGGGGCGGATTGATTATCAGGTCGGCGAGGCGGTCAACTTTTTAAAAATGGAAAAAGGGCCGTTTGATATCATCTACAATGATATCGACAAGGGGGATTACCCACAGGCGTGGGAGGAGGCGAAGAGGAAGATTCGTC
>JACPFC010000111.1 GCA_016183175.1 Deltaproteobacteria bacterium | reverse complement strand
ATTGCGGCCGTCACCGCGATTACCCCGGCGACCGTGACGGTGGCCGTCCCGTTCACTGTTCCGTCGGCGCCGCTGGCGCTGGTGGTGTAAAAGAATCCCGGGTCTTAAAGAAGATGAGTGGCAAAACGATCGTTAACGTCTGGACTTCGGCGATTCCTTTGTCCCTTTCGAAGGGTGAAGAAGAAAAGCGGCTGAAAATCCTGAACCCCGGCGAAAAACGGCGCCACAATTCCATGCGGAGCGAGGCGAGGCAAAGAGAGTATCTTTTCAGCCACGCCCTGGCGCGCGTCAAGATTGCGGAGGCGATTGGCGTGGCGCCGGCGGAATTACCCCTGGTGTTTGAGGTGGGCAAGAGGCCGCAACTTGCCGTCCACCATCCACCATCCCTGCCTGCCGGCAGGCACGGCACCATTCACCATCCACTCCATTTAAGCCTGACCCACAGCGCCCAAATGGCGGCGGTGGCCCTTGCGCCGTTTCCCGTGGGGATCGATATGGAACCGGTCGGTCGCATGAAGCATATCGACGATGTCGCCCGGCGGATGTTCGCGCCGGAGGAGGCCGAAGAGATTTTGGCGCTGGAGGGGGACAAAAAAAAGCTCCGCTTCACCCGGTACTGGACGTTGCGCGAGGCTTTTTACAAGGCATCCGGCATGCCGTTGGCGGATATGACAAAGGGAGTTGTTTTCAGCATAGATGATGATGAAAAGGTGCGATTCACCATCAACCATCAACGATCAACCATCATCAATCCCCTCTCCCCATGGCATTTCTCCCTCCACCGCCCCGCGCCCGGCCATATCCTGGCGGTTGCGGCCTTGTCCCAAAGGGAGGTGAAGGTTGAGTTAGAAAAGTAAGAATATAATACAGTATGAAAATAAGGCTTGATTCCCCCTCCCCCAAACGATAAACTTGAGGTCAAGCCGAGCATCTGGCTTTGCCAGTGCGAGGCGCGGGGTTTGGCCCGCCAATACTTTGTGGCGGGCGAAATCCATGATGCGAGTCAAGCCTAAGCTTTGCTTAGGCGCGAAGCAAATTCGGAGTGAAACGAAGAATTTGCGGAGTAAAAATAGCCCCAAACGGGCCGAAAGGGCCCCAATCAAAATGGAAGCTTATATTTCCACGTTAACATCCAAAGGTCAGTTGACGCTTCCCAAACATTTGCGGGAAATGCTTAAAATCAAGGCCGGCCAGACGGTGTTGATGGAGCCCCTTGGCAATGCGGTGGTGCTTAAAAAGGCTTTAATTAAGGCCGCAGAGGACGAATTTACCCGGGATGAGTGGGAGCAACTCGGAGCGCTCATGTCCGAAAAGGGGCGCCGGTATAAAACGGCCGGCGCATTTTTAAAGAGTCTCAAGTGAAATCCCGATGATCTACGAGAGGAAACCGGCCTTTGACCGCCTTTGGGATTCATTGACTCCGATCCGGAAGGAGAAGGCAAGGGAGGCCTTGGAGAAACTGGTCCATTTTTTTGAAGGGGGGCCGAGGTCCGAGGGGTTGGGGTTGAAGAAACTTAAAAGTTCCTTCTGGGAGATACGCACCGACCTCAAAGATCGCATTCTGTTTTCGCTTCGGAAGAATGTTGTTGCCTTTGTTTTAATCGGCAACCATGACGAGATCCATCGGTTCTTAAAACGCGCCTGAAAACTCGCAACAAATCCGCCGCTTAACCGTTATTCAATCCTTTACATTTTTGTTGGGCAAATAATCCCTTCCTATTTTCGTCTCGGACGATATAATTAACCCTGTGAGGAAACAAAAACGGGAGAGGTCCAAACTCAAGGGCGCAAAAAAAGAAAAGCCGGTTAAAGTTTCACCGGAAATAAAAAGAAATATCCTGGCCATCCTTCAGGCCGCCGAGTTTGTGCGGCAGGTTCGGCTCAACGCAAAACCGGCTCCGTAATGCACGCCTACTTTAAAATCCTTGGGAAACTGACAAAAACCGGCATTCGCTATGGTGTTGTGGGTCTGATGGGAGCCTCTTTCTACGGCTCCGACCAGACCACCTATGACCTCGACATTTTTGTGGAACCCGATGAAAAAACTCTGTCGAAAGTAAGGGCTCTCCTGAAAAAAGAGGGGCTTGCCGAAGCGGCTGTCTGCGGCGGGGAATTGGTCAAACCATCCCCCACCAACCGGGAGATCATCGATAAAAAAATCACCCTTTTGTTTGTCGATTCCGGCGGCCTTACCATTGACGTATTGACGTCCGTAAGCGGCCTTGATTTCAAAAAATTATGGAAGAGGCATAAACCGTTTGTCATTGACGGACAAAAAATTTATGCCGCCTCGCTGGAAGATATTATTATGTCGAAGTCAAAAGCCAATCGCACCAAAGACAGCCTGCACCTGCCACGGCTAAGAAAATTGCTCAAAGAGAAGACCGCAAAATCCGCTCAAAACTCGTAACCAAACCGCCGCTTAAACGTTATTCATTCCTTCACATTTTTGTTGCATGTGGAGGGACTTTTTAATAGGAAGCTGTCTTTCGCACATTCAGCAAAATCGGTGGTTTTAGGGGGCATTGGTTTTTTGAAGCGAGGGGTCAGTCAGTCAAGTGGGAGGTAGCATTTCATCCCGACCCGAAGGGTCCCTTTCGGGGCCGCGTGCTTCGTTTTATTCTTAAGAATAAATAAATTTTTCTCACTTGCCTTAAAAGGCGGATTCCATGCATGCGACCGAGGAAATTTGGAACGCAAATCAATTGTCCCCCGGTATTGTTCATTTGTGGCTTGTCCCAGTCTCCGGGGCCCTCAACCGTTTCCACCACCGGCGCGCGCTCGAAAAAATCGGCGGGCACGAGCGAAAAAGCTACGATCCGTTTTCCCTGGACCGCATGCCGAGCCTTGTCGGGCATGTCTTGGCGCGCATAAAAGCCGCAGAAATTTGCGGCGTGCGGGCCCCCGACCTTCCCCTTCACTTTCATCACGAAGAAGCCCCCCGGCTTCAATTCGGGAATCGCAGGCTCCCTATGAGCCTTGCCCATTCAGGCGATTTTGTCGCCTGTGCCCTGGGGAGAAGTCCCGTCGGGGTCGATGTCGAAGAATTGGAATCCGATTTTGCCTTCGAAGGGACGGCGCGCGAAGTCTTTTCGGAAAAAGAACTGGCCCGGTTCGAAAGCCTCCCTCCGCAGGACAAAATGCTCCGTTTTCATCAGTTATGGACGCTTAAAGAGGCGTTTTGCAAGGCCGCCGGCCTCCCTTTTATCGGCGCCTGTGACCGATCGACTTTTGAGATAAATGCACAGGGTCATATTTCTTTTGATTTTGCGGCGGGTCAGGATGCAACACCCCCCGTTTGTCCAAAAGACTGGCAGTTTGTGCTTAAACGTCCTTCGCCGGGGCACATCATGGCGCTGGCGGTCAACAGCGGGGGAAAAATAAGGGTTGAAGAAGAACTCGTCGATTTAGAAGAGCTGTTGGCCATTTGATTTTTTGAGTAAGGAATAAAATGTCCGATCTATCCACGATTATCGGTTATCTTGAGGGAAGAGGTCTTTTGCCCGAAGACCGAACCGCGGACTTATCGGCCATTCACGCGGCCTTGACAGTCCAGATCGGCGCCGTTGACACCCACCTGCGCAATTTGGACGAGGTCAATGATGCCGCGCGGGCCCAGTTTCTTGAATGGCTCCGAACCACCCCGGACAGGCAAGGTGCGTTTCTACACAGCCTTTCCCTGTTTGTCGATGCCCGAAAGGAATCGCGTATTCGGGGCGAGGCCCTTCTTGACCTCCTCCCCCCCGCCTCGATCATCGGTGAAGACAAAACCGGCCGACAGGCCGATCCAAGCCAGTTTAATTTCAGCGCGGTCTCCCCCGACTTAAGTCCCCGGCAGATGCTTTTTACCATCGATATTTCGGGGCATCAGATACTCGAACATGCCGAAGAGGCGCTTCGAAAGGCCCTGACCAACGTCCTATTTATCCGCCAGTTCAACAACAGCAAAAATCGGGCCGAAGAATATCTGAATCTTGTTTCATGGTTGCTTCCCAAAAATCAGGCCCAACTTGGCCCAGTTGAAAAAAGTGGACAGCCTTGCGGAGGCTTTTCTCAAAAAATTCGGTCTCAACCGGATGGCCCAGCTCGCCCTGGCCCAAAGGGATCGGAGGATTAATGTCGCCGGCATCGCCGCCGGGCAGGGGGCGAATTATATCGAAGAACTCAATGCCTGGGTCGACGGAAAAGATCCCCAGGGTAATTTGAGAACGCCCCAAGCGGTGGCCCTCTACGAGGCGTTAAAACCGACCCTTCAAAATTCCGGGATCGACCCGGATGCCGTCCGGGAATTAAACCCCGAATCGGATGAGTTGCCAATCAACGAGATTAGAACCTCCATGCCGATGGTTGATCTTCTGCAGATCCTTGCAGACCGGCAAATGGAAGCATCCGGTTATGTATCGCACCGGAACGTGGCCAATTCGGGTCAGAGCGCCGGATTGATCCGCGGGTTTGGGATGAGCCGCGCCTACCGGACCACCGGGGAACAACCGTTGATTCCCGCAGGCGTTGCGGGTCTCCGTCCGCTTGAAGAACTCGAAAGAGAAGTAAGACTCGCCGTGGTGGAAGGGGCCTGGTATCAGGAGGATGTCCCTTACATGAAAAGCGAGGGAGCCGTTCCGGTCCTCAACATCAGCGGGATTCCCTTGTCCGAAGAAGATTCCGCAAATTCGCCTTTGGGGAAAATCATCGAAATGATCAACCGCCATGCCGAAAATGGGGATCATCTCAACATGAGCAACGTCAATACTCTGGAGCCGGACTATTTTGTTCTCATGGCGGGCACAACCAATGCCCTCATTGCCCTGGAGCTGATCATTTGCGCCTTTATCAATGAAAAACCCTCCGGAAAAATCAGTCCCGATGCGCGAAGACTGGCATCAGCCGTACGTGATGAGGCGTCGCCGATTTTTGCCGGAATTAGTCGCGAACGGGTGAGGGCTCCCCAGAGGGGGCTCGAAGAATTGGGGATGACCATTCCCGCGCATGATGCCGTTCTTTTGGATCATGCGGCCACACAGTTTGTCAGACAGATCAAGGGAATGGGTCTTGGCATGGTCCAGCCGGTGACCTCGGTTATTTTGAACAGCACCGGGCATGATGTCCTTCAATTGGGATCTGCCGACATCACCGAAGTCCATGCCGATGAACAATATCGTCAGCCGGTCTGGTTGGTAAAGATCGCCCGAGGTTTGGCCGATCGGGGCGCTCATGTGGTGATCGATTATGGCCCAACCGATTTTCTGGGACGGTCCTCTTTGCCGGCGAACCATATCGGCATTCCCGTGGTTTCGGTCGCTTCGAAACGTGGTTTTGAGATATTAACGTCAACCGATCCAATCCAAGTCCAGAGCGAACTGGCCCCGGCCAATGGGATTGGCGCGGTTTATCTTCCCGACGGCGGCACATTAAAGGTGGATTCATCGGGTACCGTGAAAGTGCGGCCGCCAAAGTCGGCTCCGGCTCCCAAATCGGGATTTGAAGGCATATCCGGGGTGGCGGTAAGCGGGGATAATCTGGGAGATGAAAAAACCCGCATCAGCGTGACGGCGGCGACCGCCTTGAACGAGGCCGATCAGGCCCGTTTTCGGGAGGCTTTTTATGGTTTGGTAAGCGGTCCGATTCGCGCTCTTTGTGGGGAGGCGCGTCTGCATCCGGAGAGACATCCGGAGGGCGAAGGAAATCCGAATCCCTATTATGTCCTGATGCAACCACGGACCGGTTTCACCTATGAATGGGTTGTCGGCAATGGAACAATTCAGGGATTTAAACTTTACGAGACATCTGCTTCTTTGGGGCGTCGTTTGGCGCTGGAGGTCGAAGAAAGAGGCGGCGATACCATCGTCACGCGTGAATATCTCGAAACCCGAAACGGCCGCTCCATTCTGGAGCGGAACTATCGGGTTCACTGGTCGATTGAAAAACCGGTAAACGGCGCATCTCCCGCACCGGTCGCCCGGCTTGTCGATTTAAACGGCGACGCGGCATTTCGTCAAAGGGCCCGCGAGGCCTATCGCACCGACTGGGGCGCCGACACAATTCCCGGGGCGCGGGAACTCCTTCAAACTCCCCCCTCGCCCGATTTTCTGCAGAAATTTTCTCTCGAATACACCTACAACGCGACAACGGCAGACATGGTGGACTACGCAAAAACGGTCGGTTCCACCAACCCCCTTCATACCAACCCCAACCGAACCGGCGGGGTCAAAGCGCATCCCGGTTATTTAAAAGACCGGGTGATGGGAAAAGGAATGCTCGTTCCCCTCTTGGCCGAGGCGCTCGGTCTCGACCCGACGACGATTCGGAATTTGGGGGGACTTGAATGGGTCAATCCGAATATTCCGGTAAGCGCCGGGCGCATCGCGGTCAAGACTTCGTTGGTTCGTGTGGAAGATGTCAACGAGAGGCCTCTGCAGGGTCGTCGTGTGACCGCCTATATCGAAGCTCGAAATGAGAGAGGTGAGATATTGGCCAAAGGGATTCCCACGATCATTTCCCTTGGTGAAAACGATGTGGCGCCGGGAGAAGTCCGTCCTGTTTTTGCCCCGCGCACCGATCTTCCCACCAGTATCGACTTTTTGGAGGGGAGAAAAATTCACCCCCTGCCGACCCCTCAAGTGGTGGCGACCGGCAAAGTGATGGTTCCTCTCAATGCGGCCGGTATTTTTACGGATGATGAAAACCGCATTCACACCAGCGATGTGTCGGCCGTGTTGGCGGGGCTCGACGACGGCAGAATCATGCAGGGAGAGGTCTATTTCGACCGCGTGAACGAGGCGATTGTGGCCAAAAACACGCGGGGCGACACCAGCCGCTATGTCGGTTTTGCCAATCGCAAGTTTGGGGTTCCCGTCAAACCGGGCGAGACCCTTTCTTATACGGTAGTGAGAAACCGTCATGCCCAGGGGTTGCATGAATATGCTGTCACCTTGACCAATGCCGACGGCGATGAAGTGGCCGGCTACACCCTTTACGACCGGGCGGCCCAGCGGTTGTTTATGTGGACCGGTCAGGGTTCTTTGGAAGAAGGGCTGGGAGACCTTGTTCGGCAGGATGAATCTCGTCGCGCCCATTTCGATCGGATGCAGGCTCTTGTTCGCGATGCCGGTTATCCCCTCGACTTGACGGCCGCCTTAA
>JACPFC010000110.1 GCA_016183175.1 Deltaproteobacteria bacterium | reverse complement strand
AGTACTCCCGCTACAACACGGTCCCCAAAAACGACATGACGGCCAAACATACGGCCGACACCATTGTAACGGCTGTGCGTAACGGCTGGATGCCGTTCTATCCGCAGTTCAGGCGGAATACGCTGGAGCTTGGAAAGGAGGCCGTGGCGAACGGCGCCAGGGATGACGAGGGAATCACGCAGTATGTGTTTGAAAAATTGAAATCAAAACAACTGGAGTACTCGGTTGCGGATCCGGAGGCGGAAGAAAATCATCCAAGGGTCTGGTATATCTGGCGCGGAAACGCCATCACAGGGAGCATGAAGGGGCATGAATACGCCTTCGAACATTATCTTGGCACGCACTCCAACCTCATCGCGAAGGATTCCCCCGAACAGACAAAAGAATTGAAGTGGCACGAGGTCGCGCCGAAAGGGAAAATGGATCTCGTGGTGGACCTGAACTTCCGGATGGATTCGTCGGCGCTCTATTCGGACATTGTCCTCCCCGCGGCCTCTTGGTACGAGAAGGCCGACCTGAACAGCACCGACCTGCATTCGTTCATTCACCCGCTCTCCGCCGCCATCGCGCCGGTTTGGGAATCGAAAACCGACTGGAATATTTTCAAGGAACTGGCAAAGGCAACCGGCGAGGCCGCCAAAAAATACCTGCCGGAAACGCAGATCGACATCGTCGCATCACCCTTGTCGCACGATACGGCCGACGAGATCACCCAGCCAAGCGTGAAAGACTGGACCAAAGGGGAATGCGAGCCGGTTTTGGGGAAGACCATGCACAAGCTCTCCGTGGTCCGGCGCGATTACACAAAACTTTACGAAAAGTTCATTACGCTCGGCGAGAACGTGAAAACCAGGGGATTGGGCGCGCACGGAAACCATTACCTGTGCGCGGATGAGTATGACGAAATGATTGTCTCCAATCATTTCCCGGTCGAGAAGGTGGATGGAAAAATCTATCCGTCTCTGAAAGAGGACGAATCGGCGGCCAACGCCATCCTGCATCTCTCCACGCTGACAAACGGCGTGCTCACGGTGCGCGCCTACGAAAACATGGAGAAAAAGACCGGTCTCAAACTGGCCGATCTGGCGGAGGGGAGCAAGGATGTCCGGATTCGCTACGCGGATCTTCAGGCCCAGCCTCGCAGATACAACACGTCGCCGCTCTGGTCCGGGCTGATGAACAACGGCAGGGCCTACTCTGCCTATACCTATAATGTGGACCGGCTTGTTCCATGGCGGACGCTGACGGGACGCCAGCACTTCTATCTCGACCACGAGATGTACATCGCCTATGGCGAGAATCTGCCGACCTACAAGCCGTCGCCGAAGCCCGAGGTTTACGGAGATCTGAAGGAGACGCTAAAAAACGGGACGGCGAAGGTGTTGAACTGCCTCACCCCCCACGGCAAGTGGCACATCCACTCCACCTACATGGAAAATCTCCGGATGTTGACCCTCTCCCGCGGTTGTGAGCCCTGTTGGTTGAGCGAAAAAGACGCGGAAGATCTGGGCATCAGGGACAACGACTGGGTTGAGGTCTACAACGACCATGGGGTCTATTGCGCCCGGGCGTGCGTCAGTTCCCGGATTCCCAGGGGGGTGTGCATCGTTTATCACGTGCCGGAGCGGACGGTGGGCATCCCCAAGTCGCAGGTGCGGGGAAACAAGAGGGCCGGCGGGCATAACAGCTTCACGCGGATTCATCTGAAGCCGAACTTCCTGTGCGGCGGATATGGGCAGTTTTCGTATCACTTCAACTACTGGGGGCCCATTGCCCCGCAGAGGGATACCCATGTGACGGTCAAAAAAATGGACAAGGTTGTATTTTAAGGGAAAGGGCCCCAAATAATATGGATATTCGTTCACAAATTTCGATGGTGTTTCACCTGGACAAATGCATCGGTTGCCATACCTGCTCGATCGCCTGCAAAAATATCTGGACCGACCGGAAAGGGGCCGAGTACATGTGGTGGAACAATGTGGAAACGAAACCCGGCACCGGTTATCCCACAAAGTGGGAAGACCAGGGCATTTACAAAGGGGGTTGGGAAAAAGATGGTGATGATATTTCACTTAAAGGCGCCGGCAAACAAAAGGGCCTTCTCAATATTTTTCACAACCCCAATCTGCCGGTGATCGACGACTACTATGAGCCTTTTACCTACAAGTATCTCGACCTGATCGAAGCAAAGGAGGGAGACGACCAACCGACGGCCCGCCCCGTTTCGCTGATCACGGGAAAGCCGATCGACATCAAAATGGGGCCGAACTGGGACGACGATCTAAGCGGAACGCCGGATTACGCCCGGAACGATCCGAATCTTAAAAATTTGTCGCCCGCCGAGCAGGAAGCCATGTTTCAGTTGGAGCGAATGGCTTTTTTCTATCTCCCCCGGATCTGCAACCATTGCCTGAATCCGGCCTGTGTCGCCTCCTGCCCGTCGGGGGCCATTTATAAGAGGGGCGAGGACGGCCTCGTTCTTATCAACCAGAACGTCTGCAGGGCTTGGAGAATGTGCGTCACCGCCTGCCCCTATAAAAAGACCTATTACAACTGGCACACCGGAAAATCGGAAAAGTGCATTCTTTGTTATCCGCGCATCGAGGCGGGTCTTGCCCCAGCCTGCATGCACTCGTGCGTCGGGCGCATCCGTTACCTGGGGGTGATCCTCTACGATGCCGACCGCATTCACGAGATGGCGGGGGCACCCGAGAAGGAGTTGATCGAGCGCCAGATGGACATCCTGATGGATCCGTTCGATCCGGCGGTCATCAAGTCGGCGAAGGCGAACGGAGTCGCTGATTCCACGATCCATGCGGCCCAAAATTCTCCTACTTACAAGTTTGTGAAAAAGTGGGGGTTGGCCCTGCCGCTCCATGCGGAGTACAGAACGCTCCCCATGCTGTTCTACGTGCCGCCGCTCCTGCCGGTGATGGCCTCAGTAAAAGAGGCGAATCAGCGCGAACAAAACAGGAAATTGAATTCCACGGCCAAAGTTTGGGACGACAACTGGCTCTACGACACCTCTACCGAGGAGCTTTGGGGGGCGATCGAGCAGGCCCGCTTCCCGCTGAAATATCTTGCGAATCTGTTCGGCGCCGGGGACGAGGGAAAGGTCAAAGAGAGGTTGATGAAACTGATGGCGGTCCGGATTTATCGCCGCTTTAAAACAGTCGGTGATATTTCCGAGCAGAAAGCGAACGATGCGCTCAAGGCGGTGGGTTACACGCCGGAGGCGGCCGATCAAGTCTATTATCTGACTTCGCTGGCCAAGTTTGATGACCGGTTCGTGATCCCGGCGGCTCACCGGGAGCAGGCCATTGAAATGCTCGAGTTCACGGGGGATAAAAAAGGGAGCGCCGGTTTTGGTTTCAAAGAAGGAACCATGGAGAGGGGATTGTGATGAATTACGAACACTACAGCCGATTAGCCATGTTGTTCGATTTCCCGGGGCCGGAGTTCGCCGCGCGGGGACGGGAGCTGTTGGACTGTCTGCGTAAAAATTATCCTGATGCTGTAACGGAGTTGCAGTATTTTCTCGATGGTCTTCCTTCGATCCCGCTGGATATTCAGGAACTCTACACCCGGACCTTCGATGTGCAGGCCATCACAACGTTGGATATTGGTTATGTTTTGTTTGGGGACGATTACAAGCGTGCCGAACTCCTTTCTAATTTGACTCGCGAACACAAACTGGCCGGGAACGAATGCGGAAACGAGCTGGCCGATCATTTGCCGAACATGTTGCGTCTGATCCCGAAACTTTCAGATTCGGAATTGGTTGCCGAACTGGTCGGTGAAATCCTGGTTCCGGCGCTACTCCTCATGATTCGGGAGTTTGATTCTTCGCTACTGGAAAAAAAGAATATGAATTATCGGAAGCATTACAAAACTCTCATCGAATCGGCTCCCGGAAGCGAGCTTACGATCTATCGTCGGGCATTGAAGGCGCTTCTTTGTGTGTTGAAAGAGGATTTTCAGGTGACTGCGATTATGGAAAAACTTGGCGGTTGGTCCGAGAGCCGGCAATCGACGGACTTTCTGGGGTTAATTGAGAAGGAAATGAACATTGAAGAAAATGCCAACCCGGCCAATAGCGGTTTTGACGTTTGAATAGTATGGGGATCAATTATGACATTTAACAATTTCTTGTTTATCGCATTACCCTATATCGCGATTGTAACTTTTATCGTCGGGTCGATCCGGCGATACAGGGCGACCGGGTTCAAAGTTTCGTCCCTTTCCTCCCAGTTTTTGGAAGGGCGCAAACTTTACTTCGGCTCAATGGCGTTTCACTGGGGGATTTTGGCCGTCTTCACGGGGCATCTCGTCACCTTCCTCTTTCCGACGGCGACTTTGGCGTGGAACAGCAGTCCGGTGCGCCTGATTGTTCTCGAGGTGCTGGCCTTCACGTTCGGGTTGAGCGTCTTGGTCGGGTTGATCGGGCTTTTCCTCCGGCGGATATCGAATTCCCGCATCGAGAGCGTGACCAGCCGGATGGATATTGTCCTTGAGCTTCTGCTTTTGGCGCAGGTCGTCCTGGGATGTTGGATTGCCTTGGGATACCGGTGGGGGGCCTCCTGGTTCGCATCGGATTTGTCCCCCTACCTTTGGTCGATCGTGAAACTGAATCCGGACATCGAAGCGGTCAGCGCCATGCCGCCGGTAATCAGGGCTCATGTTGTCGGGGCCTTCGTCATTATTGGAATGATTCCCTTCACCCGGTTGATGCATTTTCTGGTGGCCCCCTTCCACTACGTCTTTCGGCCCTTTCAACTGGTACTGTGGACCTGGGACCGCAAACGGGTCCGTGATCCGAGAACGGTTTGGACACAACATCGTCCGAGGAATAACTAGAGCCTGTTAACGACGAAGGAGTTTACAGGCTCTTGTCCCCGAAGGGGGCTGACCCTTATGGAACAGAACGTAACCGGAAAATCCCACCGGATCCTTTTCTTCAACACCCTTGCCTTCACCGTCTGTTTTGCGGTGTGGATGTTCAACGGTGTTTTGGTCACCTTCCTCGTGGAAAATCAACTCTACAAATGGTCAATGGTGGAAATTGCATGGCTGATGGCAATTCCGCCCTTGAGCGGTTCCATCTTTCGCCTTCACACGGGGATATGGACCGATAAATACGGCGGCAAGGTGACGTTTGGCGTTCTGCTTTTTCTCTGCGCCCTCCCGATGTACCTGCTTACTTATGCCGACAGTTTTCTTGCGTTCGCCTTGTGCAGTTTCGGTTTTGGCCTTGCGGGGCAGGGATTCTCCATAGGCATTGCCTATACTTCCGTCTGGTACCCGAAACAATGGCAGGGGAGGGCGCTGGGAATTTTCGGAGTGGGCAATGCCGGCGCCGCCGTCACCACGATGTTGGCCCCCTCTTTGCTAAAACGCCTGACCGACAACGGAGCCGATCTGGAAGGATGGCGCCTTCTTCCCCAAATCTACGCCGCGGCGTTGGTCGTGATGGGGATTCTTTTTCTTCTTTTCACGGTCAATAAAAAATCAAAAGCGGCCGCCGGGAAAACATTTGTTCAGATGCTTAGCCCCCTTAAGGAAGTGCGGGTGTGGCGCTTTGGCTTGTATTATTATCTGGTCTTCGGATGTTTTGTCGCGCTTTCCCAGTGGCTTGTCCCCTATTTTCTCAATATGTATGCCGTTTCGCTGGTCACTGCCGGAATATTCGCGTCCATATTCAGTTTGCCGGCGGGAGTTTTGCGCGCGCTGGGTGGGTGGCTATCCGATAAACTCGGGGCCAGAACCGTGATGTACTGGGTGCTTGGTTTATCCGTTGCCTTCTGCCTTCTGCTCGTCGTTCCGAAAATGGAAATCGATTCTCCGGGCAAAGGGATCATGGCAAAACGGGCGGGCACGGCGACGCATGTCTCCGACAGTCTGATCAAAATAGACGACATGAGCTACCCGCTGGTTGAAAAACCGGCCGGGGCCGCCGAGGACGACGCATCATTCTCCGCTTTTCCAAAAAAGAAAATCTGGCAGGTGCCGGTGGTCAGGGAGGGCGAGGAGGTGAAAAAGAAACAACTCATCGCCAAGGGAACAACCCACATCTATTTTCAGGCGAACATCTGGATCGCGGCTGTGCTTGTTTTTATCATCGGCACTTTGTGGGGAATCGGCAAAGCGGCCGTGTACCGGCACATCCCCGATTATTTCCCGAACGATGTGGGGGCCGTGGGCGGAATGGTGGGACTCTTGGGGGGCCTGGGCGGATTTGTCTCTCCCATCATTTTCGGTTATCTGCTGGAATGGACCGGCCTCTGGACGAGCATGTGGATATTTCTCTTCTTTGTTTCCGCGATTTGCCTGTGGTGGATGCATGCCACCATCACAAAAATGAGGGACAGGGCCGCGCCGCACACAAAAGAAAAGTTTGAGGCAGTCGGTTAAACCGTTATGTCAACATGGCTGAAAAAATGGGAACCGGAAAATGAACTTTTCTGGAAAACGGAAGGGGGCAAGCAGGCCAACCGCACCCTGTGGGTCACCACGTTCAGCCTGATATTTTCCTTTGCCACCTGGTTTGTGATGAGCGCGGTTGTGGTGCGCCTGCCCAATATCGGATTCAAGTTCGATACCATGCAACTCTTCTGGCTTGCCGCGATGCCCGGGTTGGCCGGAGGAACCTTTCGCCTGATTCACACTTTTCTGATTCCCATTTACGGCACAAGACATGTCGTTACTATGGCCACGCTCATTAAAATCCTGCCGATGATCTGGCTTGGGTTTGCCGTCCAGAATCCCGAGACCCCCTATCCGCACTTTTTGATCATTGCCGCCTTATGCGGGTTTGGCGGCGGCGATTTTTCATCCTACATGCCCTCCACCAGTCTGCATTTTCCAAAACGTCTGCAGGGATACGCCATGGGCATTCAGGCGGGCATCGGGAATTTCGGCGTGAGTCTCGTCCAGTTTGTTACTCCATGGATCATCGGATTTGCCGCACTCGGCGCCATTGTCGGGACGCCCCAGGTTTTCACAAGAGGCCCCGTGGTGAAGGACATCTGGCTTCAGAACGCCGCCTTTTGGTACATACCGGTTTTGATCGGCGCCGCCATTCCGTGCTGGGTGTATCTGCGCAGTATTCGCGTCGATAAACCGTCAATAGGCGGAATGATCAAAAACATGACCGATAACAAGCACGCATGGTTCTGCGTCGTCACTTATGTCATGACCTTCGGCAGTTTTTCGGGATTTTCCGCCGCTTTTCCGCTGATGATAAAAACGATTTACGGTGGATTTGAAGGGGCGCCCGACCCGTTGAAATACGCTTTTTATGGCCCGCTTGTCGGCTCTCTCATTCGCGCGCTCATGGGAGCGCCATCCGACCGCATGGGCGGCAGTGTCTGGCTCATGGTTTCGGGGATTGGTTTGGTATTGGGTTGCCTTGCGCTGATCTTCGGGGGATTTCTTGCGCCGACTTCGCTGGAACAATTCCCGATGTTTGTCTGGGTCATGCTCTGGATATTCCTGATGGCAGGCATAGGAAATGCGGCCACCTTCCGCCAATATCCGATTGTATTCGCTTTTTCGCCCCGGCAGGGGGCCCAGATTCTCGGCTGGACGGGCGCGTGGGCCGCTTATGGTCCTTTCGTTTTTTCTTCGTTGATCGGCGCCGCGATAACGGCTTGCGGAAATGCAAAAATATTTTTCTGGGGCGCCCTTGTCTTTTACTCCGTCGCCACCTGGATCAACTGGCGCTATTACACCCGCAAAGGGGCCGAGCGGTACGACTGGGGAACCAAAGGCGGCACCTGGTGGGACAAGGCGAAGGAAAATTGGGCAAAATAGTTTGCCCCCTGTCGAGGAAGAGGAGGTCTTATGGACAATGTAAGAGGGAAAGCATCCGTCACCGGCTATTATGAGGCCGACCATGAGCGGCTGGATCGCCTGTTTAAAATGTTTCAGACCTTGAAGCGGAGCGATTTCGCCAAGGCCAAGGGGGCCTTTGTCGATTTTAAAACCGGCTTGCAGAGGCACATCGTCTGGGAAGAAGAAATCCTTTTTCCGGTTTTTGAGGAAAAAACGGGGATCAAGGACGCGGGCCCGACGGCGGTCATGCGTCTGGAACACCGGGAGATCGGGGCGGCGCTGGAGGCCGTTCATCAGAAGGTAAAAGAGAGGGATCCGGAGAGCGACAGGGAGGAGGAAAAATTGATCTCCCTTCTTTCGGAGCACAACCGGAAGGAGGAGGTTATCCTTTATCCCGCCATCGACCGTTTTTTGAGCCCGGCGGAGCTGGAGGAGATTTTTAAAAAGATGGAGGCCCTGCCCCCGGAGCGTTACGCCACCTGTTGCGGGGGGCATTGAAAGTCAAATCCCCTTTCCCTTGCCTGTCCGCCGAAGCCCGAAACCGGTCCTTTTTTTTCCGATACCGGCGTCGACAAAAACGCCCATTTCATTTACGCCCAGACGACGGTGACCTTTGACGCGGTGGTGAAGGAGTAGCGTCAGGCCGCCAGCGTATCAAGCCATTCGCCGGCGGGAAGGATGGAAATTCCCTCGACAGTCTGGGTTTGTCTTGTATTCATGACAAGCTGAATCGCCGATTTCGCGGAAAGACGGCGATGAAAATACAAAAGAGGCCGGCTTAAATTTGCATTGGAAAATTTAACCTCAACAAGATGCTCGATTTTTTTGTCGATGGCCGTTAAAAAATCGGCCTCTCTTTTTTCCTTGTCGCGCAGATAGTGCAGTTGCGTGGTCTTTCCCTCCGCATCTTCCAGAAAATGCAGGTGCTTGCGAAGACAGTTGGCAACCAGATTTTCAAATTTGATCCCTTCGTCGCCTGTCACCGAACTCGTGTCGTAAAAATAAATTTTTGGTTCTTTTAACAGCGAACGGCTTATGTTTTTCGAATAGGGCGTCACGGAGAAAACGACGTACATGCTCTCGAGAATCTGAATCCATCTTTTAACCGTATGAGGGGATATTTGCAGGTCCCTCGAAAGGGAATTATAAGAGATCGGCGAACCGACCCTTTCCTTGAGCATGTCAATCAGCAGGATCAGCGTCTGTATGTCCCTTACCGGTTCCAGATCCTGCACATCGATCCGCACAATCCGTTCGATGTGCTGTTTTCTCCAACGGGCTGTTTTCATCTCCGATTGGCTTAAAAAGGGCTCGGGAAATCCGCCGTAGCGGATGAGATTTTCAACAATCTCCCGGGGAGAGGCCTCCCCCCGAAGCTCCCGCACCGAGAAAGGGTAAAGGCGGTGGCCAAAATAACGACCCGCAAGAGAGTCGCCGCCACGCCTGAAAACATCCAGCCGCGCCGAACCGGTGACCAGAATTCGAGGCGGGATTCCCTCGGTATCATAGGCGCCTTTTAAATGCGTTTTCCATTTTTTGAGCTTGTGGATTTCGTCGAGCACGATCAAATCAACCTTCCGATCCCATGTTTTTTTGACCATGATCCGCCGATCGGCTTCTTCATCATAATTATAGCAGGCATGCGAAGGAAATCTCCCCCCCAGCGATTTGGCCAGAGTGGTCTTGCCCACCTGCCGTGGCCCCGACAAAAAGACCATTTTTTCTTCAAGATCTTTTAAAAGGGTTTCTTCCTGTAACCTCTTCATTTAATTTGATATTCCTTAAAACAAGTATGTATTAAATTGCAAAATAGTCAAGACTTTTTTGCAGTATAGTACATGGTTTTATTTTATCGCAGGCGATAGTCCGGTTGTTCGATGAACTGATTGTCGATGATGGCGTTGGCGGTATTTTTGGCCCAATCCTTCATGGCGGGGCTCACCTCATCGTCTTTGCCGTTATAGTACAACCATGCATAAATATAAACGCTGAAACTGTAGGCTCCTCCGCCCGAACGCAAATATCGCTGATCGCAACCGGCCCGGCCCTGGAGAGGGCCCTCCCGGCAATTGACATGAAGATAGTAATTCCCCGCGGCCTCGCTGTGCCGGGCCTCGTGGACCAGAGTATTGACCCTCATAATCGGATTGTTTCGGGAAAAAAGATAATGCCCCAGATAGATGATTTGTTGATGATCGGGATGACCGGAGGTCGCATTCCAGCCGTAAACCCCGCGTCCTCCCCGTTGATCTTCACGAATCATGTCAATGCGCCGGTTGACCCACGAGTAGAGATTGGTGATCCACCGGCCAGGGTTATCGATTGCCCGGTGAAAATCCTCTATGTAGGAAAGGCTCCATAAAAGTTGCCAGAGTTCCCCTTCGCACTCGGTTCCCTCAATCCGGTAACAATCGCACTCCTCAAGGGCTTCCCCGGTGTTGATGCCGAAATCAAGGCGGTAACGGCGGCTTTTTTCGGCATCGACGCACAAGGGCTCGCCCCGCCCCCAATCAAGGATCTCGTCGTCCGACATGACAAGGGAAGAGGCCTTGGGCGCGCCGACCAGCCAGCCGATCAACAGGATGCCGGTTGTAAAAATCAGCCGTTTCATTTTTTCTTTTTCCGGCCGGAGGGGGACTTCTTCGGCTTTTCCTCTTCTTCCCCGCCGAGAAAAAAATCCTTGATCATGGTTTCGCCGGCGCCCCGGTCAAACGGAACCAGGAGAGATTTCTCTTCCCTTGAAAGGAGCCTCCGCACCTCTTCAACAGCCGCCTGCCGGTCGTCGTCCGTCAGGATGTAGGCCTCCACGGCCGCCCTTTTGACCCCTCTGTTGGTGTCGGGGTCCTCGATGAGATCGAGCAGGTAATCGGGATCGTGATCCGCCAGCGCCTCCACCGCCGCCATCTTGCGGGCCAGGGCCTGGATGACGACATCCGTTCCTTCTTCCCCTTCCCCCTCGCCGGTATCGGGCAACTCTTTTTCAATTTCCTTTTTCAATATCGGCGCCCCCTGTTCGAGGGGGAGTTTGCCCAGCGCGTGAATCGCCAGGAATTTTTCGGTTTCCAACTCTCCCGGCTCCCGATCGAGGAGCGCCTCGATCGGCTTGATCACTTTTTGGGGATCCTCGTCGAATTTTTCCTGAAGCTCCGTCTGGATGCTCTCATAATCCTGTTTGGCGCTGTATCCGGATGCCTCATAGTCTCCCATGCCGCCGTAGTCGCGGAGGATCCCGACCATTTCCTCCTCATCGTTCTCTTCAAGGGAAGAACCCGCCGTGATCTTTCCTGTTTTTCCGGTTTGCAGAAAATAGAGACAGGCCGCGATGACTGTTATCGACAGCAGAATAATGGAAATTCTTTTTGTCACGTTTCCCATCTTTGGAGGGAACAAGGATAACAACTCCCTCGGCTTTTATCCAGGACAAGAGGGCCGGAGACAACAATCTGCCTGTTATCGTTCATTGAGGTTATACTCCATCCACTCCGAAAACGCTTCAGGCCCGGCATGAGTCACAATATCGGCGTCCCACAGGGCGAGTGAGAGATAGCCGCTTTTTTTCAACGAGGAGCTTTTGACGATCACATGCCACCGGCCGTTCTCATGGATCCCCTTTGCAACCACCTTGTCCACCTTTTCTGTTGACCCCGACGGTTTGATCGTATTGATTCCGCTTGCGCTGAATATTTTTATCCCTTCCGGTTCCCACTTCCAGATTTCAACCGGATTGCCGGCATGTCCCATCCCCAGATAAGGGAGTTCGGAAGGATCGGAAATTTCTTTGGCCGGGATCTGCACCGCAACGCCGTCGCTTCTCCCTGCCTGTACGTCGGACCGGTCATCCTCCCAACTGATGTAAAAGGCGGTATCCCTTCCGTTGGAAAGGGCCTTCACTGTCAACCATTCCGTCTGATTCGGCGCGCTCCAGAGCGGTTTGAGAAAAACGGGAATCCCTTTTGCCTTCTGCCACGCCGCATCTTTATAGTCGTGAGAAATCTCGCCGTCGATCCGCTCCACATCGATCAGGTATCTTTTTGGATCGGATGGATCGTAGTCAGCAGGCATTTTTTGAATCGACTTGATGTAGTGAACCAGCGACCAGATTTGGGGGGGCGTAAAAGTTCCCTCATGGGCCGGCATGGGGGTGCCGGGGATTCCCATCAGCAGGGTTCGGTAGATATCCCTTTCGGTGTTGCCCCACCGGAGCGGCCCGCGGGTCAGATCGCGCGGCGTGATCGGCTGTCCCCAGGCATCCCTCAAGCTTTGCGAGGCGGGGCCGTCGCCATGCCCTTCGGCGCCGTGACAGGAACCGCAACCCGCCGAGACATACAATTTTTTCCCTTCTTCAATCGATTCCGGCGTCGCCTTCACGACATCCGGTATTTCCACATAAGGGGCAGGGGGGCCCTTTGCGGAGGCGGGGAGAAAATTTTTCACAGTGGCCAGAATTACCCGCCAGTCGGTGGAGGCCAGCATGTCCCAGCCGGGCATGGAGGCGCCGGGGATCCCTTTTTTCATTGTCTCCATCAATTCGACATCCGAGGGGGAGGGGCCGGGCGACGCACGATATTTGAAGATTCCTTTGGTAAAATCGCGCGGCTTCGGCCAGAGATAGGGGGCCACTGGGCCGTTGCCGTCCCCTTTTGAACCGTGGCAGGAGGCGCAGTGCGCCTCGTAGACCATTTTTCCGCGATCCCCGCCGGCCGAACCGGATTCACGATTTCCGCAGGCCATGAGAATGAAAAGAGAGAAAATCAGGATGAACGGTCGTCTTTTGCGCATGGCACCCCCTTGATTGACGAATCACTTTAATGAAAAAAAGGTTTGTGATCAAGGAAAGAGATGCGTTTATGATTTGGGTCAGTTTTTGGGGGAGACTCACTCCGGTTTCCGTTGCGACGACATGAGGTAGCGCGAAAGGTCCTCGATTTGCGCATCGGTTAAGGCGTTTTGAAAACCGGGCATGATCGAGCCGGGGTTCATGGAGGAGGGATCCCGGATGTAGGTATAAACGGTTCCCTTGTCGCGGTAGGTACGGATGGTGGTCAGCTCGGGGCCGGTATCTCCCCCTTGGCCGTCCAAATTGTGGCAGGCACCGCAATGTTCGGCGAACAATTTTGGGGCTTCTTCGGTGAACGGCCCGCTTCCGCCCAAAGTGCCCATAAAAGCCACCAGCTGATCGGTTTCCTCCGGCAGGAGATTCAAGCGGGGCATGAGCGAATGGGGAGAGACCGCCTGGGGGTCGCGAAAATGTTCGGCCAGCCACCTGGCATCGCGGCGCGCCCCCACCGTGGAGAGGTCGGGGGCGAAGAGGCCCCCTCTGCCGTTGATGCTGTGACAATAGGAACAGTGCAGGTTCTGATAGAGCTGCTGACCTGCCAGCACCATGGCATCTTTCGGCACCACCGGGTTAAGGAGCGGCGATTTGAGACCGGCATAGGTGAGCGTTGCCACCACCGCAATGGCCGCCAGTCCGGCGAAGGTCAAAATCGGCCTGTCGAAAGGATGACGTTTGGGGCTGCGGTCGATAAAAGGGAGGAACAGAAGAAATAGGAGAACCAGTGTGGGAAGAATAATGGCGGCCACCGCCTCGAGAGAGCCGGGAAACAGTTTCAAGGCCTGAAACAGGAAGAGAAAATACCAGTCGGGACGCGGGTTATAGGTGTTGTCGGTGGGATCGGCAATTTCCTCGAGCGGGGCGGGAACAACCAAAACAACAATCACGAGGGCGGCCAGCACCAGAAGAACGGCGACGGTGTCCTTGAAAATGATGTCCGGAAAAAACGGTTTCCCCGCTTTTTTGAGTTCCTCATATCGCCGGCGGATTTTTTCCTTCCAGTCGGGAGGGGTCATGGCTTTTTTTCCTTTTCCGGAGGGGCGGAAATCCCCAGCCGGACCACCAGACAAAGATGAACGGCGAGCAAGAGAACGATCAGCGCCGGCAGGAGGAGGACATGAAAGGCGTAAAAGCGGGTCAGAGTGACCGCCCCCAGCGCCTCTCCCCCGCGCAGTACCTTGGCGATGGCCGGCCCAAGGAGGGGGGCCTGCGAGGCGATATTGGTTCCCACCATGGTGGCCCAGTAGGCCTTCTGGTCCCACGGGAGAAGGTAACCGGTAAACCCGAAACCGAGAACCAAAAGCCAGATGAAGAGGCCGGTTATCCAGGTCAGCTCCCGCGGATATTTGTAGGCGCCGTAAAAGAAGGTGCGAAGGAGGTGAAGGGTTACCGCCACCACCATGAAGGAGGCCCCCCAGTGGTGGAGGCCGCGCACCACCTTCCCCATCGGAATCTTCTGCATGATGTAGGCGACAGAGGCATGGGCATGCTCCGGCGAAGGGGAATAGTTCATCGCGAGAAGAATTCCGGTGACCACCTGAAGGGTGAAGAGAAAGAGGCTGACGCTTCCCAGCACATAGGGCCACCCCACCCCTTTGGGGATCAGCCGGTCGAAAAGGGTTTTTTTGATGTTTAAGATCTCGATTCTTTCATCGAGCCAGTTTATCAGTCGGGAGATCATCCTTCTTCCTTTTTTTCCGCCGGCTTGATCAACAGCTTTCCCCCCGCCACCTTTGCCGGAAGATGGTCAAGAGGCCGGGGGGGCGGCCCCGCCAAAACCTCGCCCGTGATGCTGAAAACGGCGTTGTGGCAGGGACAGAGAAATTTTTTCTTCTCCGTGTCCCACCGGTAGGGGCATCCGAGATGCGTGCAACGCGGGTCGAAAACGGTGAACTGTTTTCCGTCGGAGGTCACGGCCCAGGCGCTGGATCGTCCTTCCACCGTCATCCAGCCGTCGTGTTTTCGCTGGACAAAATCAATCTTGAAGGGTTCACCGATGGGAAAGTCGGCGACCGTCCCCGCTTCGATCCAGTCTTCCTCCTCTTTGTGCCAGAGGGGGGCCAGAAAATAGGTGGTGGCCGGAATGCCAATACCCGCGGTGATGAGGCCTCCCATGATAAAGATGCCCTGTTTCAAAAAATTTCGGCGGTCGATATCCATTATTTTCCCTCGGTTCCCGTGGTGAGGCGCAGACGCTCCTCTTCCTCGCGGGCGGCGTCGGCGATCTGCCGGGCCTCCTTCGCGAGAGGGGCCAGGATAAATGAATGCCATCCCGTTTTCAATTTTGACAGGCGGTTTTGGAGCGTCTTTTGCGCATTCCCGGCGGGGCCGGCTTCTTTTCCCGCCTTTCGGGCTACATCAACGGCTTTGTCGAGATTTTCCACGGCCTGATTCGCGAGGTTGAGCGTCACCAACGCCTCGTCTGCGACTGGTCGTTCCTTGTGACAGACGGAGCAGGTTTCCTTCAGCTGGGCTGGCTCCGGAATGCGGGCAGCCATGGCGCCATGGCAGGTGACGCAGTTGGGCCCCTGCCCCGTCCTTTGCAGTTCGCGGTAGTGGTAGCTTTTTTTGAATTCAGCCAGTTCGGCGGAGTGGCACCGGCCGCAGGTCTCGGGAATCCGGTTGAAATAGAGCGGGCTTTGCGGACTGCTTGATTTGAGAATCCCCTTATGGGCGGAAGGAACGTCGGTCTTTGCCGGATTTCCCCCGTGGCACATCTCGCAGGTGATCCCCTTTTCGGCATGACGCGAACCCACCCACTCCGCGTAGTCGTGCGCCCGGTTCACCGAGGGGAGGAGTTTCTGATGGCACTCCACGCAGTTGTTGGCGGCGGTTCCCGTCGGGGGGAAAAGAAAAACCGCCGAAAAAACAAGGATGATTCGGGCGCCCACTTTCGCCATACCCTAATCCTTAATCCTCCCCGGGAATTGTGTATATGATAAACATCAGCTCTCCTGCCGCACCTTCCACCGGTGGGATTTGTGGCATTCGGTGCAGGAGGCGTTGGGGCCCATTTCGTGATGCGGCGGGGCGACATCCGCATGACAGGTCAGGCACACCTCCTGGTCGGGTCTTAATTTTTCATGCGGCTTGTGACAAACGGCGCAGTCGAATGACGACATGGGGGCATCAGCCGGAAACGACTCCTCCCCCACCCTGATTTTTTGATGACATCCCAGACAGGTTGCCCGGTCGGGCGTCAGCCCCTCCTTTTCGGCCAGAAAGTTGTGACAGTCGGTGCAGTGCAGGAAGGCCATTTTTTTGCCGGGGCCCTCTGTTTTGTCGGTGTGACACTTGATGCAGGAATCCACCGGTCTTAGGAATTTATGCACCCCTCCCAGATGACAGTCGATACACTCAATTTTTGCCTTTTTGAAATGCACCTGATGCCCCGCCGTTTTTCCCACCCGCTTCCACTGAGGGTCATCGCTTAAATGGCACTGGGCGCAGACGGTGTGGTTTAGTTCAGGATGATGAACAACCTTGTCGGGCCTCCGGGTGATGTAAAACCAGGCCTGCCGGAGTTTTTCCCCGGTTCCCTGCTGGTGGCATTGATGACAGTCGACAAGGTGATGGGGTGAGGTGGACCATTTTTGAAACGGTTCCTCCATGATGTGGCACGATCGGCAGAAACGGGGATCGTGCTGAACATAACGGTAACCCCGATAAGCAAAAACCCCCGCCCCCATCACCAATAACATGGCGATGACGACGAGGATTTTCCCCCGGCGGCTTAAATAAAAGAAGGCCGTCGGAACCGTTTTCATAGAGTGGATTTACTTCGGAACGGCGGCGCAGACAGCCGCGATGTCGATGCCCTTGTCCTTGTAGGAGGGCATCTTTCCCTTTCCTTCAGTCACAACCTTGACGCAATCGATGCCCGGCTTTGTCAGATCCATGGCTGAAGGATCGACCTTCATGGCTGTGGCCATGGCGGCCTTTCCTTTCCCGTCGGCGCCGTGGCAACTGGCGCACTTGGCTTCGTAGTCGGCCTTTCCATCGGCCATGACGCCGGAAATCCAGGCCAAAGAAACAACAGCGGCCATAAGCGAAACAACAGCAATTTTCTTCATAGCTTTCAGTCTCCTTTTGGTTTGTTGACTAAATAATCCAACCACAGCACCCGTCTTCCATATACCAAAATCCGGCCCAAGAAAACATGATTCTCGTCATAATGGTAAACGGAGAAGGGCAAAACAGTGGTATTACCTGGCCACGACTTATCTTTTGACAAAAAAAATATTTAGACTATAATTATAGTCAAATGGCGCGGAGGGGCTTCGACCTGATTTACGATGCGGAAGTGGCGGTCCATTTGTCCTGTATTCCGAAGAAATGCCGCTCTCTGATTCGGAGATCGGTCGAGGAGATGCTTTCCTTCGAGCCGGAAAAAGAGGCCAAAAACAGGAAACCTCTTGTCGGTTCATCGCTGTTTGACATGGGTTGGGAGTTGCGGTGCGGCGCGCGGAATGAGTTCAGGGTTTTTTACCGGACGGACAATGTCAAAAAAGAGGTTTATATTTTGGCGATCGGAGTCAAGAAAAGGGACAAATTGATCATTGGAAAAGAGGAGGTCGCATTATGAAGATAGCTCCGCTGGCCGATGTGAAAACCAGGCTTAGCAATTACATCAATCTGACGCAAAAGGGCCCCGTTATTGTCACAAAGAACGGCCATCCAAGAGCCCTTTTGGCGGCCGTTCCCGAAAATGAGGATGATTTGGAGCGGCTGGTGCTGGCGCTGACCCCCAAATTCAGAAAAATAATCGATGCGGCCTATCGACGCATTCAATCTACGGGGGGGATAAGGCACGAGGATTTTTGGCGGCAGTTTTAAGTCGATCCTACTTTTTTCCGAGCTGGGCCTCGATCATCTGAAGAAAGGCGGTGACACGGGCCCTGCCGGGATCATCCGGTTTTGCTTCTTTCATGAATTGATCCCACGTCTTTTTGGCCCCCTCGAGGTCACCCACTCCCTGAAACTGGACAATCCCCTTGAACAAAAGGGCCTCCGTGTTTTTGGAATCGAGGGCCAGCGCCTGATCGAACTGGCGCATGGCCGACTCCATATCCCCCATCGCGTTCAAGGCCATTCCCAGGTGGACGCGGGATTCCACGCTTTTTGGGTCCGCCTGAACCGCCTCGTGGCTCAACCGGAAGACATTTTCGAAATCCTGCATTTGCAGATACAGATGCCCCAGCCGTTCCAGCGATTTGACGTCATGGGGATTGTTTTCCACCTTTTCGACCAGGGCGTTGAATTCATTCTCGTTGATCTCGCCGATTGAAGTCATTGGCCCACCACCGGCCATCGGGGGCATTTCCGAACCGGCGCGGCCTCCCATCATTTTTCCGCTGATGATTCCCCCCTCTTCCCGGGTCCGAATCCCCGCCGTCAGCGTCACGACAACCCCCCCGATAAAAGAGGCCAGAAAAAGCCCCAGGGCCATTTTTGAAAGAAAGCGCGTCTTTTCCGGATTTCCCTCGCCACCCCGTGGCTTTCTCTTTTCCTTCCGGTCCAGCAGGGCCAGGAAAATGGAGGCGCCCAGAAGGGCGATGACGCAGACAAAACCAATGAGAGTTCCGATGTTCATATTTTTCCTTTCTTGACCCAAGTGATGATAAACACCGCTCCCCCCACAAGGGCCAGCGCCGGCAAAATCCATACCATCAAATTCATCCCTTCCGGTTTGGGCTTCAGGAGAACCCACTCGCCGTAGCGCTCTTCAAAAAATTTCAAAATCTCTTCATCACTTTTTCCTTTTTCTGCCTGTTCTTTAAGGGTATCCATCATTTCCTTGGCGAGGGCGGCGGGAGATTCCGAGATGGGGACGCCCCTGCAGACCGGACAGCGAAGCTCCCCCCCCAGCCGCTGAATGCGGTCTTCCGTGGTCTCCTTTGCCGGGGCGCAGGCAAGGAAAAAAAAGAGGCCGGCGAGAATTAAAAAATGAGCCGGCCTCAGGGTTTTCTTGAGGTTTCGTCGGCATGTTTGAGCACACCGAAATGCAATCGCCAATCGGTCCAAACTTGAGCCCAATAAACAAACCGAGTGGCGATAAAAAGATCGCGAGTTCCGACGAAACCGAAAGAAAATCATTGAGGCCGGCTCATTCATTTTAACTCCTGAATCGCCTCCGCCTGCTCCCACAAAATCTCGGGTGTCAGCATTCCCGCCTGTTTGTAGCGGACAACCCCTTCCTTGTCGATGAAGAAGGTTTCGGGAACGCCGGCGACGCCGTAATCGACGGCTGTTCTTAATTCCGGATCGAGCAGGACGGGGGCCGCCTTGCCGTACCGGGCGATAAACTGTTTGGCGTTTTCCGGGGTGTCTTCGTAGAGAATGGAGTAGAAGAGCATCCCCTTGGGCTCCATGGCCCTGGCGGCCTGGCGGATCAGGCGATGTTCCCCCAGACAGGGGCCGCACCAGGTGGACCAAAAGTTCAGAATGACGGGTTTTCCCTTGAGCGACGAGAGGGCTACCCTTTTTCCGTCGAGATCGGACAACAAAAAATCGGGCGCCGGTTTGCCGATGAGTGCGGAGGGGAGCTCGCGCGGGTCGCGGGTGAGGCTGAAATAAAGGAGCGCCACGATTGGAGCTACGAGGACAACAAAGAGGATAAGTTTTTTCATTACACCTTTTTTCTCCCGAAAGAGAGCGCCAGCAATCCCCCCAGCATCACCACAAATCCGCCGATCCAGATCCACGAAACCCCCGGCGCGATGATGACCCGGAGCGAGGCCCGCGAGCCGTTTTCCTCCACCTGAATCAGGGTCAGATAGATATCCCGCAAGAGGTTGGAACGGATGGCCGGCGTGGCGACCGGTTCACGGGAGTTGGGGTAGTAATTCATCTGCGGGGTCATCACCCTCTTTATTTTTCCGTTGTGTGTCACATCCACCCTTGCCCTCACCTCGTATCTCTGCGGCGTATCCCGGCTGACCACCTCCTCAAAAACGAGTTCATAATTTCCGACGGCGGCTGATTCCCCTTTTTTGAGGGTGATCTCCCTGTCTGTTTCATAAATGGCGGAAAAGGCCACGCCGATCACCACCATCAGGGCCCCCAGGTGGGAAACGAAGCCGCCGTAGCGCCGGGGGTTATCGACAAGAAGCGCCAAAGGGGAACGGGTTTTGGAAAGGCGGATGACCTCCAGCAACATCACGAAAAAGGCGAATCCGCAAAGTCCGATCATTCCGGCAATCAACGGGGAACGGGCCCCCAGAATCCAGGCGACAAGGGTCACAACCGCCGACAAGAGGGCGGGGAGTTTGGCCGAGGTGCGAATCTTTTTTGGGTCCCCTTTTCGCCATGGGGTAAGAAGACCGATGCCGAGTACCAAAAGGATCATGCAGGTGATGGGGACCGACATCTGGTTGAAGTAGGGTTGGCCGACGGAAATCCGTTTTCCCTGCAGAGCCTCCACCACAAGGGGATACCAGGTTCCCAGAAACACAACAAAACAGAAGCTCACAAAAAGAAGATTGTTGAAAAGAAAGAGAACCTCGAGGCTCAAGAGATTTTCAAAGCGGCTGGAGCCCGACTGGCGGCCGGCAGGTTTGAAAAAGGGGGCCCGCCACAAAAGAAGACCGACGGAAATAGCCAGCACGGCGCCGGTAAAAATCAAAAACCAGGGGCCGATGGCCGATTCGGTGAAAGAATGAACGCTATCCAGCACCCCGCTTCGGGTAAGAAAAGTCCCCAGAAGGGTGAGAAGAAAGGTGACAATGGCCAAAGTCAGATTCCAGACCGGGAGCAGTTTCCGTTTTTCCTGGACCATTACGGAATGAACAAGGGCGGTGCCGGTCAACCATGGAAGGAGGCTTGCGTTCTCCACCGGATCCCACGCCCAGTAGCCCCCCCATCCCAAAACGGCATAGGATCACCAGGCCCCCAGCATGATTGCCAGCGACTGAAATGACCAGGCAAAAAGGGTCCATTTGCGGGTCAGCGGAAGCCAGGCGCCCGATAAATCTTTTTCCAGAAGGGCGGCAATGGCGAAGGCAAAGGGAATGGTAAAGCCGATATAGCCCATGTAGAGGCAGGGAGGATGAATGGCCATGAGCCAGTGGTTTTGCAAAAGGGGATTCGGGCCGGGACCGTTTTCGGGAACGGGAAAAACAGTCCCGAATGGATTGGCCGGAAAGGCAAGGAGGAGATAAAAAAAGAGTTGAACGGCAAGGAGCGTCAGCCCTGTCCAGCACAAAAGTTTTTCCTCTTTTTCGCGGTAGAGGTAGACGCAAACGGCCGAATAGGCCGACAACAAAAAACCCCAAAACAGGATCGACCCTTCAAGCGAACTCCAGAGGGAGATGGCGGAGACCCATCGCGGGGTTTCGCGGGCGCCGACGTGGGCGACGTAGCTCACCCCAAAATCGTCCGAGAGGAGGGCGTAAACCATCGCCAGGTTGGCGACCGTCATCAGGACAAAATTTCCGTAGATGGCGGCCCGTCCCAGTGCGGCGGAATTGGAGGAGTCAATCCGGCGAGCGGTATAATAGACAATGATGCCGAAGAGGGAGAGGCCGATGGCCAGCGCGATGGAGATATTGCCGATATAAATGACGGGGCTCATGATAATTTCTGAATTCATCATCATTTTTCCTCATCAATCCATTCTAACAATTTCTTCTTCAATTCCTCCTTCGATGGCAGGTAGAGCTGGTATTCTTTAGCGTGGATATTGGCGTCTTTAGGTAATGTTATTTTTACGATGGCATCCTTCTTTTTTTTACAGAGCACAATACCGATGGTGGAGTGTTCCGCCTTCGTCTTTACGAAGCGGTCGAAATAGTTCACATACATCTGCATTTGGCCGAGATCCTGATGGGTAAGTTTGCCGATTTTGAGATCGACAATCACATAGCAACGCAAGAGGCGATTGTAAAAAACGAGATCCACAAAAAAGTGTTCTTCGTCAAAAGTGAAGCGTCGTTGCCTGGATTCGAAAAGAAATCCTTTTCCCAGTTCCAGAAGAAAATGTTCAATCTGGCTAATAATGGCCGATTCAAGGTCGGATTCGGAATAGCGGACCTGCTCGTCCAAACCAAGAAACTCCAGAACAAGGGGCTCTTTGAGAAAGTCCTCCGGTTTTTCTACCAACTGGCCTTTTTGCGCCAGTTTTTGGATTCCCGCCTTGTCACGACTTAAGGCAAGGCGTTCATACAGACTGCTGTTGAATTGTCGTTTTAATTCCTTGAGATTCCAGCCTTGATTTTCTGCCTCGATTTCGTAAAAACTGCGCTCATCCGGGTTCTTAATGCCCAACAAAAAAACGTAATGGGTCCAGCTTAGACAGAAGGGGCTTTGTTTTGACGAGGGTGGGACTAATTGCCCAGTTTCAAACTGGGCAATGTTGTATTCACTGCACAGAGTAATCGCTGATTGCCCAGTTTTGGTCTGGGTAATTTGCGCGCGTTCCTGATAGGCAAGAAAGAAACGACGCATATACTCCAGATTGCTCTTGGAAAAACCGCGGCCAAACTCGATCATCAGCTTTTGAGCCAGTCTCTTTAGCACCTCCTTGCCATATGCGGCACGTGACTTTCCCTGCTGCTCATGCGCCACAATATGCCGCCCTATTTCAAAGTTGGTGTGTACCTGTACGAGATCAATGCCACGGACAACTGTTTTTCGGGCAGTGATTATCAGATCGCGTATGCGTTTATAGAGGGCCGTTTCTCTGTCAGGCACAATGCTTCGCGATTTGGGTTGTTTTTTTGGTTTCATAACAATCCCCTAATTGAGATACTCCCGCCAGGATTCTTTCCATTCGATGGTTTGGTGTTCAGTCATGGTTTGACTTCTTGACATCTGTTCTTGTTCTATTTCAAAAGCTTCAACTGGGGCAGTTCCCCTGTTTCTTCCGAATCCTTTGACTGCGCCAACTCAATCAATGTTGGCGCTACATTCCAGTGCCCGCCATTGTCGGTGATCACCGTAACCGACTTCCTGTTGAAGCGGCAAACTTGCAAAAGTCGTGATACTTTGGAATCACTTGGTGCTCATCTTTGTATTCTTTATATTTCCGAATAAGGTCGTCTTTGGATGTCATCTTTATCTCCAATGAGTGGTATTCACTATTTCCTTCCACTCATTAAAATTTTGAGATCCGCAACCGTATAATTTCACGGGATAAAACTCAATCAAAGATTCCCGGACCTGCCTGCCGGCAGACAGGTTTGGTCCATCATCCGGGCCTTTGGGCTACCTGAAGTCGGGCAGTTTTTGAGGTTTTTTTGAGTCGCTGTGAAATTTGGATAAAAGCTCATGGGAGACATCGATTACGGATTTTCCTGTTTCAGCTGACGATAAATTTCCTGCGGCATTTCCCCTTCTTTGGGGGGACGGTATTCATTCCCGTGCTTGACCATCAAACGGTCCGCCTCAAATTGGCCGTCGGCCTTGAGGGCCCCTTCCACCACGGCGCCGATTCCTTCCTGGAACATCTGCGGAGGGGTTTTTGTCGTCACGACCGGAATAACATGATGCTCGTCGGCAAGCCGGAAGGTGGTGATTCCCGCATTTGTTTGGATGCTCCCCTTCTCCACCATCCCCCCTAGGCGTACCGGATTGCCCACGGCCCGCGGGCCTTTGGCCGCAAGCTCGGACGGGGTGACAAAATAGACAATATTTTTTTCAATGCCGCCGCGGAGGAGATAGCCCAGCCCCGCCAGGATGATGACAACGGCAAGAAGAGTAAGAATTGTTTTCATTCTTTTTTCAAAAGCCGGCGGTGTCTGACCCAGAGCGACAGGGCATAGCCCCCCAACACCACCCAAGTGATCGTGTAAGCGGCCACTACGTATTCCCATCCTCCTTGAATCATGATGTGCCTCCACCCGGCGGCAAGGCCTCTTTTTCATCGATGGCGGCCTTGCGTTTGGCCAAGTTCATTCGGATAAACAAAAACAAAAGCCCGATCCCCAAAATGGCCAGCGCATTGAGGCGAAGCGGCAAAACCATCGAGGGATCCATCGTCTGCGGGCTCGACTGCACCTGATGAAGGCTCCGCCACCACTTTACCGAAAAATAAACCAGAGGGACGTTCAGGAAGATGAGGACCCCCACGCCGGCCGACATTTTGGCCCGCCGTAAAGGGTCGGCGATCAGCTTCCTTAATATATGATAGCCGGCGTAGAGCACAAACAGGAGCGCGGTGGTGGTAAGCCGCGGATCCCACGTCCACCAGACCCCCCATGTCGGCCGTCCCCAAGTGGAGCCGAGCAGAAGGGCGAGGCCCGTCAAGACAAGGCCGATTTCAGCAGAACTGGCGGCCAGCCGGTCCCATCTTTCCTTTTTGCGGATGAGATAAAGCACCGAACCGGCAAACGAGACGAAAAGAAAGATAAAGGCGTTCCAGGCCGCCGGGACATGAACATACAAAATGCGGTAGACCTCCCCCATCATGCTATCCGGCGGCGCCACAAAAAGACCGCGGTACTGGGCAAAGGCAAGGAAGAAAATCAGAAAAATGGCGATCAGTTTTTTCATCGATCAAAAAAATTTTCGGCGTTCAACAATGCCCCCAAAAGAAAGATCGTGTCAAACAATATGAGCAGTTTGATCCAGACCATCTGCTGGTCGAACAGGTCATGGGCCAGAATAAACCGGGTTGTTTCCGTCGCGGCCAAAAGGAGCGGGATCAGCATGGGAAACAAAAGAATCGGCAACAAGGCCTGTCCCCCCTTAAGGCTCACCGTAAGCCCCGCGTAGCAGGTTCCCAGTGTGGAAATGCCGAGGCTCCCCAAAAGGATAACTCCCAACAGCGACCATGAGAGAGACAAATCAAAGAGGATTCCCATGAGGGGGAGAAGAATGATTTGGAGCGCCAGCACCAGCGCCAGGTTCGAGAGCATTTTGCCGAGGTAGAGGGCCCGGACATCCCCTCCCGCAAGGAGAAGCCCCTCCCACTGTCCATCCTCCACCTCGCGTTGAAAGGAGCGTTCCAGTGTGAGCACGGAGGAAAAAAAGACGGCAAGCCAGAAAAGGCCGGGGGCCATCTTGCGCATCAGTTCCGGCTCGATGCTCAAGGCAAAACTGAAGAGGACAAACAATACAAAGCCAAAGAGGACGACCGAGAGGATATGATCGGCCTCGCGGAGTTCGGTCCGAAGGTCTTTTTTGAGAATGGCGGCAATTTGTCGGATGAACTGTATCATTTGATCTCAACTCTCGCGGGTCCTGCCGCCTGCGGTTCTCCCTCTCTCGTCCTCGTCGTGAAGGAGCACGACTGCGGCTCGTTCGGGGGGGACCCCACCGAACGCCACTGGTTCGAGTGAGGTGGGGGCGGAAAGTTGCATGGGCTCCCAAGCCGCTTCATCCGCCACTGGCGGCGCGGCTTGGGAACCCTTCCCGCAGGCGTCACCCGCTCGTCTAATTCAAGTGATCATTTTTATTTCGGTTTTCCGTCATAATCGATCGTTCCGTCTTTCAAAATAACCAGCCGGTCGGCATGCGAGAGGGCCTGTTCGTGGTCGTGGCTGGCGAGGATGACTGTTTTTCCCTCTTTTTTCCATCCGCGGATTATTTCGTTCAAGATTTCCTTCCGCGGCTCATCCAGAAGAATCAAATCGGCCTCACCCAACAGTAATCTGGCCAGCATGAGCCGTTTTCGCGTTCCCTCAGAGAGTTCTTCGACCTTATAGTTTTTGAATCGATCGATCCCAACGCGTTGCAAAACAGTTTCCAATGGTCGATCCACACCGCGAAGAGAAGCGGTCAACCGCAGATTTTCCATCACTGTCAGCGGTTCGTAGAGCTGTTTTTCGTGCGCGAGATAGCGAATGCGGGGGCGGATTTCCCTTTTCTCTTTTTGCGTGTCGTGCCCGGCCACCGTGATTGTGCCCGTTGTGGGGGCCAAAAGGGTGGCGACCATTTTAAGGAGGGTCGATTTGCCCGAGCCGTTGTTGCCGAAGAGGGCGACCGACTCCCCCCGGCCTATTTTCAGGTTACAGCGGGAGAGGACCCAGCTTCGGCCGAACCGCCTTCCGGCCTCCTTCATTTCGACAAGATGGTCCGTCATTTTTTCCGGAACCGTTCATATCATGGGGAAAATGTAAGTCTAGCGGTTTAAGACAGATGGTTTACAAACTGCGTCAGGCGGGAGATGTGACGGCTGGCGTTGTTTTTGTGGATGATTCCTTTTTGGGCCGCCTTGCTTAAACGGCTGATCGCTGACTGAAGATGGGGGGCGGCGTTTGCCTTGCTTTTCGCGCTTTTTACCTGCTTGATCAAACTCTTCAGCGCCGACTTGACCGTCCGGTTGCGGGCGCGCCGTTTTTCGTTCTGGCGCTGACGTTTGAGGGCGGAGGCGTGAGTGGCCATAAAGTTGAACCCGATTATCCGATTTGCCCCGCAGTGTCAAGGTGCAAGGCGCTTTGATGTGTGGTTATCATTCCCCACCTAAAATGAGATAGGCGGCTCCTGCCCATGCGCCGCCGGACTCACCGATGGCCCCAACCAAGAGGTCATCGTAACCGTCATTGTCCACGTCTCCTGCCCCTGCAACAGCGCTTCCTGCATTATCATAGGACGCCTCCCCAACAAGCTTGGCATCGGCAGAAGAAAGGCTGGTCGTTCCACTAGTCACAGGACCCAGCACCAAATAGGCCGCTCCGGCATCACTCCCTCCAGAGCCCTCATACCTAGCCCCAACCAAGAGGTCATCGTATCCATCGTTGTTCACGTCGCCAGCGCCAGAGACAGAACAACCCGCCCAATCACCAGACGCCTCGCCAACAAGCTTGGCATCGGCAGTAGAAAGGCTACTCGTTCCACCAGACACAGGACCCAGCACCAAATAGGCCGCCCCCGCCAAACTACCCCCGGAGTCTTCAAACTG